>JALYHC010000151.1 GCA_030776765.1 Actinomycetota bacterium
CTTCATGGCCGGGCCACAGGGTGACATCGACTGGTCGCGCCGGACGAAGAGCTTCATCGGTTCCACAACGAGCAGACCAGGAAACTCGGTGCCCATCTGCTCGGCAGGCGGCTCTACGAGACGATGCTCGTCTGGGAGACCGCCGACGACAGCGGCCAGGCGGGGACGGTTAGCCGAGCACGCGCCGGCGCTCCCAACCGGAGGGCGTCAGACGGTCACTCGGTTCCAGTCTTCTCCCCCGCCACCCGGGCTTCCCGGCCACTCAGCACGCTGTACACCACGGCAACCACCACCAGCGCCCCCAGCAAGACTCCCCACAGCAGCGGGGAACCGCCCATCAGCTCGGTGAGAAAAGAGGAGATCCGGTCCACGAACACCACCGGATCGGAGAGCGAGGTGGGTCCCCGGGAGAGGTTGGTGGCCCAGAAGAAGACGATGTAGGCGCCGGCCACCACCAGAATGATCCCGGCCAGCCGGTTGACGTAGGGCGCCGAGCGACGCAGCCACCCCACCAGGGAGCGCTTCCCGAGCGCCAGGGCCAAGGTCACCGACATCAGCACCAGCGACATGCCCAAGCCGTAGACCAGGAAGGTGGCCAGCCCGGAGAGGAAGTCGAGGCGGGTGATGGTCCCGGCCACCACTGTCAGGAACACCGGAAGGGTGCAGGACAGCGAGGCCACCGCGTAGGCCACCCCGAAGACGAACACACCGGAGCGGGCGCCACCACCCAGCTTGGGAAGGCGCGCCACCGGCTGGTACCCGGCCAGCATGGCCAGCCCCAGCAGCACCAGCCCTGCCCCGATGAGGAGCGCCGCCCAGGGAACCAGGGTGATCACCCGTCCGAGGCCCAGCGTCACCAGGATTCCTACCACCCCGAACACGGCCAGGAAGCCGGCCGACACCACCGACCCGATCACCAGCGCCCGTCCTACGGTTGTCCGGCCGCGGGGCTCGTCCGGCTGGTCCAGCCCCAGGAAGTACGACAGGTAGGCGGGCAGCATGGCGAACCCGCACGGGTTGACGGTGGAGACCAGCCCGGCTGCAAAAGACAGCGCCAGCGGGGCGTCGATCATGAAGGGGAGAGCAGCCGCTCGATCTCTCCACGGAGCAGGTCGGCGGTCAGCAGGCCGGTATGACGGCCCACGATCTCTCCTTCGGGGGAGACGAAGAAGGTGCTGGGCATCCCGAACACCTCGAAGGCCCGAAAGAGCTCGCCGTCGGGGTCCCAGGCCAGGTCGTAGCTGACCCCGGTCTGCTCCACCAGTCGCATGGCCGCCTCAGGAGAACCGACCGGCGGCAAATCCTGGGTGTTGATCCCCAGGAAGGCCACCTGATCACCCAGTTCCTGGTGCACCCGCTCGAGATCGGGCATCTCGGCCACGCAGGGAGGGCACCACGAGGCCCAGAAGTTGACCACCAGCGGACGGCCCCGGTAATCGGCGAGCGTGGCCGTCGAGCCGTCGAACATCTCGAAGGAGTTGGATGGACCCGGCTCACCCTGGGGAGCCGCCGCCGGGGCTTGATCGGCCGATCTGGTCAGCAGGAAGGCCGCCCCCAGGATCACCGCCAGCAGGACGGCTAAGCCACCCAAGAGGGCCGAGCGCTTCCCCATCACCCCTCGACCAGCTCGGTCTCCGGCCGGTAGGACGACCAGGCGAACCAGAAGGTATCGAAGTGGTGGATACGCTCCAGGGTGCTGCCGGCCAGAGGGCCCTCCGTGGCCTGCCCGGCGATGTTCCAGGTCGAACCGGTCTCTTGGTCGACGAACTGGCCGGCCTCCGTCTGGAACGTGAGCCGCCGGCCGTCGGCCTCGGGGACGAACACCCCGACCGAGCCCACGTCGCGGCCCTCGGCCACTTGGTTCTCCTCCAGGGCGCTGGCCTGCCCGGACTTCCACAAGATCACGATCGGCTGGCCGCCCACCTCGCCGTTCGTGGCCTTGCCCTCGCCGCCGCTCACCGCGTCCAGCGTGTAGGCGATGGCTTCCCCGCTCAGGGCCACCCCGACCACCCGTTGCATGGCCTGGGCCCGCGCGTCCACGTCTCCCCGGAACAGGAATGGGAAGCTCTCAGGATTGTCGTAGCCGGCGTAAGGATTGCTGCCGTAGGGACGGTCGGCCCCGGTCCGCTCCCGGTCGAGGACCTGAGCGTCGGGATGGGCGCTCTTGAGCTCGGACCAGGCCAGCAACGGGCTGGGCACCGGCTCGAGCTGCTCGCCGGCCAGCACCCCCACCACCGCCCGGCCGTCGAAGTGGGTCCAGAGCGACTCGGTGGCCCGGTCGTACATCACCAGGGCCGAGTTGAAGAGCCGCCCCGAGGTGCCGAAGGTGGTCTCCACCCCGTTGACTGTTCGCTCGAAGCTGACCGCGGTATTGCAGAGCGGGCAGTACGTCACCACCACCGGTCTCCCCCCCACGGTGTCGTTGACGATCTCGTGCCAGGTCAGGACCTGCACCGGGTAGGCGCGCGCCTCCTCACCGGCTTCCAGCACCACCACTGGCGCCTCCGGTTCCAGGTACTGGTCCGCCTCCGAGATCGAGACGAACTTGGGATCGTCGATGGGAGGGATGCCATCCGGGGGCGGACCACCGGAGATGATCTGGCCGGGGTCGACCAGCGGCTCGGGAAATTCGGGATTGGCCAGGTCCCGGAGGGCTGAAGGACCTTCAGGCAGTGTTCCCGTTTCGGTTGGGTCGGGCGGCTGGGTTTGGGCGGTTCCCTGCACAGGGGATGAGTCAGGCTGCGACCCGGGTGGCGCCGCACAGGCCGCGGCCACCAAGGCAAGGCTGACCAGCATGGTCACGATGGTTCTCACGTTCTCTTCGCCTTTCTCACACCAGCCAACGACCGCCCCCTTCCCCACAGTTCGACAGTGTCGGAACTCTGACACTCAGCGCGCCAGGAAATTGAGTCGTTGCGGCGACAATTCGCCCGATTGCCTCGTCCTCGGAGATTGCACCGGTGGGCGGCGAAAGGAGGAGACATGGCCACCCACCGTAGCGAGATGGGTGCGTCCGGCGGTTTCTGCCGATTACCGGGCTCCGTCTGCAACCCGCAGGGCCGGCATCGCGCTGGCCGTCATCGGCCTGCTGCTGGCGGTGATCACCCTGCTGCCTCGAGGTGGAGGTGACCAGCCAGGGGGAGAGTTTCGACGAGGCTCTCGCCAACCTGCGCGAGGCCCTCGAGCTCTACTTCGAGGACCAGCCCTTCCCCGAGGGGATCGCAACCCCAATCATTGCTCCCGTCGATATCCCGGCGTGAGCCCGGCCCTCCACCTTCACCGCCGTCACCACCAGCTGCCCTAGCGACACACGCCACCTCCCTCGTTGAGGTGTGCACTATGTCGCGAGACAGGTGTGAACTATGTCGTGAAACCAAACACCGCCGGGGGCGCCGGTCGATGAAAAGCCGGGCGTTCTGCGGAGCGATGGGCGATCAGGAGGGCCAATCTCTCAACCGGGCGCTCCGGACCACGGCGGCTTTGCTCCAATGTCTTGATGTCGATCTTCTCCGCAGCTCGTTGAGCTTGCCCGTCGGGATGGATCGCAGCGGCGGCGGCAACTCATCGGTGGTGGGAGGGCCATGGGCATCGGAGGGGCGCCCGCGGCCCGACAACACCGTCTGGCCTTTGCAGGTGCAGCACCTATGATGCTCGGCGGGTGAGCCCGCGCTCTTTCCAGGCTTGGCGTATCGAGCTGGCGCTCCCCGGCACACTTGGCTCCACGACACGAGGAGGTGTCACCTCATGCCCCGCATCGTCAGGTCCCGCTGGTTCCAGCTCGCTTTCGTGGCCGCGGTTTCAGCCCTGGTGGCCATCCCCGCCAGCGTCTGGGCGAGCCACCAATTCGTCGACGTGCCCGACTCCAACCCCTTCCATGATGACATCGACGCCATCGCCCAGGTGGGCGTGACCAAGGGCTGTTTCACGGAACCACCCCGCTACTGCCCCGATGACTTCGTCACTAGAGAGCAGATGGCCGCCTTCCTCAACCGGCTGGGCGCCCTGAGCGCCGATCAGGAGCCGGTCGTCAACGCCGCTGAGCTGGGAGGGCGGGAGGCTCGGGAATTCGCCTGGACGGAAGGGGTCCCGCTGCAGTTCTTCTCCCGCATCGAGATATTCCAGGTCGAGAACCCGGAGAACAACGAGGAGGAGTGCCAGCCGTCGCAGAGCGACTTCGAGCTGGGGGAGAACACCCCGGTCTACACGGTCCAGTACACCGTCTTCGATGTTCCCGACGCAGCCGACTTCGGACCGTGGGATGTCAACGTGGCCGTAGCCTTTGTGGACGAGGGCGCCTACCAGGTGTGCTTTGCCACCATCGACGGCAGGCCACTCCCGGCCGGCACCTACCGTGTCTTCCGGCTGGAGGCGGTCCCCATCGGCGTCTCCTGAGACTTCTTGGGCGCTTCGGGCTCCTGCTCGTCGTCTTGGGGATGACCGGGGGGGCCATGCCTGCACCGTAGGTGAGAGCGTACAGTCAAGAGGCTTGGCCGGCCCGGGGGGCGGCAGGCCCTGGCCCTCTACTCTTCGGTGTATGAGCCGCGACCCGACCTGTGTGTTCGAGGTCGATGCGGGGCTGATCGATGCCCTGGATTCCACCTTTGGGCCGCCCATCGACTCCTATGTGATGGGCTGGCAGGTGTGGATCGAGCCGGCCGGAGAGGGGGTCGAGCTGGAGTACCGGCTCCACCCGCCGGCAGGCTTCACCATTCCCGAAGGCCTCTCGCCAGAGGACCTGTGGGACCAGGTCACCTCCCAACTCCCTGGGGGCGAGCTGCGGCTGGGCGAGGAGCGGCGCACCCTGGACCAGGTCTGGGTGCTCTTGGAGGTCTACCCGGCCTTCGGCGACCCCGCCACCCCCGAGCAGCTGCGCTCCTGGGCGGAGGCGGCCCTGGGACGACCCGCCCTGGCCTCCGGCTACGTCGACCATGCCCGCCTGGGCGGCGGCTGGGAGCGGCGTCCAGGGCGCTTCGACCTGCCCTCGGCGCTTCGCGAGGCGCTGGGGAGCTGAAGGATATAGGCAAGATGGGCGAATCTGGGAGGTCGAGCCACTCGACGAACCGATCCTTGCGACGAGGTGACCTGCTCATTTAGGCGGGAAGCGCCGACATAGTGCTCGCCGGTCTCGAGGATCGACGCGGCATACTGAGCGCCGATGAGCCCTGATTGCAGCTCGAACGTGGGCCGAGGAGGCTCGAGAGCCGCACCCTCACCGGAGGGCAGCGTCATCGTCGAGCCAGTAACGGCGGCCCGGTATCGGGATGTGCTCGCCGTGCTCGGTATTGGCCCCGATAGCACCGACCACTGCACCTGCCAGTACTGGCGCCTCTCGTCGGGCGAGTACAACCGGACCCCGCTGGCGGAGCGGATGGCGATGCTGCAGCGGCAGGCGGAGGAGCGGCCGGCGCCCGGGGTGGTCGCCTATCTGGAGGGGAAGCCGGTCGGCTGGTGCGGCTTCGGCGTCCGGCAACGAATGGAGCGACTGGTCCGCTCGCGGACCATTCCCTGGGTCGACGACTGTCCGGTCTGGTCGATCTTCTGTTTCGTGATACGCACCGGTCACCGACGCCAGGGATTGACGCATGCCCTGCTCGACGGGGTCATTCGCTACGCCCGCCGACTGGGTGCGCCGGCCCTCGAGGCCTACCCGATCGATCCGGAGGGCCGCCGCCTCAACACGACCGACCTCTATGTCGGGACGGTGAGTCTCTTCGAGGCGGCCGGCTTCCACAAGGTGGTCAAGACCGACGCAACCAGCGCTCGCCTCCCTCGCTGGCTGATGCGCCTCGAGCTATAGGCTCGATGGCTCAACTCTCTTTCACGACTGGGGATCCCAGTCCCTCTCGAACCCCTGGACCTCGCTGACCTCCACCCCTCGCTGACGAGCTCGGCCCGCGGGGAGGTCTGAAACGACCGGCTGCAAGCCCTGCAGGGAGCCCGGCTGCATGTCGACGATCCCCTTGCCCGGAACGATCGAGCAGCCCGAACCAGGAGGAGCCTGCTGGGGTCAGTTATGAGCCGCCCGCTTGTAGAGGCTGACCGACAGGGGCAGGAACACTCCCACGATTACCCCGACCCAGATCAGCGTGTACAGGATGGGGTTCTGCAGCGACCACACCTCGGGCTGCACCGCGGTGGTGAGCGGGTTGACGTTCCCGAACAGCTCACGGGCCGCCTGGGTCACCGCTGATACCGGGTTCCACTCGGCAAAGGCCCGCAGCGGGCCGGGCAGGTTCTCCAGCGGTACGAAGGCGTTGGAGATGAAGGTGACCGGAAAGATGACGATGAACGAGGCGTTGTTGACCACCTCTGGGCTGGGCACCAGCAACCCGACGCAGGCCATCACCCAGGAGAAGGCGTAGGCGAACAGCAACAGCAAGAGGAACCCGGCCAGAGCTTCCCACGGCGAGGTGTGGATACGCCAGCCGACGAGCAGACCGGTCGCCGCCATGATGGCCAGTGACAGCACGTTGTAGGCGATGTCGCTGGAGGTGCGCCCCACCAACACCGCCGACCTCGACATGGGCAGCGAGCGGAACCGGTCGATGATGCCCTTCTGCATGTCCTCGGCGAGCCCGGCCCCGGTGTAGGTGGCCCCGAAGATGACGGTCTGGGCGAAGATCCCCCCGATGAGGAACTCCCGGTAGGACATCCCGGCGATGGGGATCGAGCTGCCGAACACGTAGGCGAACAGCAGCACGAACATGATCGGTGAGATCAGGATCCACACCAGGAGCTCCGGCACCCGCTTGATCTTGATCAGGTTCCGCTTGGCGACTACCAGGCCGTCGGCGGTGGCGGCGATCACTCCGTTCATCAGCCACGCTCCCTTCCGGCCCCGTCGAACACCGCCGAGGCCAGCTGACCCTCCTCGGCATCGTCACCGGGCCGGTTGGGTGACTCGGGCTCGGCCACATGGCCGGTCAGGGTCAGGAACACGTCGTCCAGCGTTGGTCGACGGAGCCCGATGTCGAGGATCTTGATCGAATTGCTGTCCAGCTCCCGGAGGACCTGGGTGAGCACCCCGGCCCCCCCCGTCACCGGGGCGGTGACCTTGCGGGTGTGCTCCTCGATGAGCACCTCGCCGACCGCGAAGGAGGCCAGCGTCTCACGTGCCCGGGACAGGTTGGCGTGCGACTCGATCACCAGCTCGACCCGCTCGCCCCCGATCTGGCTCTTCAGGTGGTCGGCACTTCCCCGGGCGATCTCTTTGCCGTGATCGATGACCACGATGTCATCGCAGAGGCGATCGGCCTCCTCCAGATACTGAGTGGTCAACAGCAGGGTGGTGCCTCCCCTGACCAGCTGGCGGATGACGCCCCACATGTCGACCCGACTGCGGGGGTCGAGACCGGTGGTGGGCTCGTCCAAGAACAGCACCGTCGGCTGCGCCACGAGCGCTCCGGCCAGGTCGAGACGACGCCTCATCCCGCCCGAGTAGGTCTTGACCGGGCGGTCGCCGGCCTCGTCCAGGTCGAAGACCTCTAACAGCTCCCGGGCCCGGGCCCGTGCCTTCTGACGACCCAGCCGGTAGAGGCGGCCGATCATGTCCAGGTTCTCGAAGCCGGTCAGGTGCTCGTCGACGGCGGCGTACTGACCGGAGAGCCCGATCTGTTTGCGGACTTCGCCCGGCTGGGCGAGCACATCGATCCCGGCTACCTGGGCGGTACCGGCGTCCGGTATGAGAAGGGTGGTGAGGATCCGCACGGCGGTGGTCTTGCCGGCCCCGTTGGGCCCGAGCAAACCGAGCACGGTGCCCTCCGGCGCGACGAGATCGAGCCCGTCGAGGGCGACCACTTTCCCGTAGCGCTTCACCAGACCTCGGGCCCGGATGACCTCATTCATGCTTGCTCTCCTGTGGTCCCCTCATCGTGCACCCACCCAGTCCGAAGGTCAGACCGTAGGAGAACGCAAAAGTAATCGGTGGGAATTCCTGGCCGCGCCAGGGAGGTGGGTCAGGGTATCGTCGGGTGGCCTTCGGTCCGAAGCAGAGGGGCATCATCTCGAGCGATGAGTTGTCGCTCCCCGTATCGTCTGCATCAGTGGCAGCGCTGCGGAGGAGGAACTCATGAAGCGACCGAGCCTGGGCAGCATTCTGCTCTCCAGCACCAACCACGATCGGCTCCACGCCTGGTATGTCAGCGCGCTGGAGCCGGAGGGAGACAGGAAGGTGGACGGCTATGGCGTTCTCACGTTCGGTGGCTTTCACCTCCTGATCGACAGCCGAGACGACGTGTCGAACACGAACCCCGAACCCGGTCGCATGATCCTCAACTTCGACGTGCCCGACGCTCGTGCCATCGCTGCGCGCCTCGACCGCATGGGCGTGAAGTGGCTGGCGGAACTCGAAGACCGTGACGGCAGCCTGTTCGCCACGGCGATCGATCCGGATGGGAACTACGTTCAGATCATCCAGCTCAGCGACGAGCACCGTACGGCCATGGAGAAGGCGTAAGGAGGCGTTCATGTTTGCCACGACGAAGGCATTCAGTGGGTTCTCGGTGGACGACATAGGCAGGGCCAAGGAGTTCTACGGCGAGACACTGGGGCTGAGGGTGTCCGAGGAGCACGGCCTACTCACGCTGCACATCGCCGGTGGGTGGGACGTCATCGTCTACCCGAAGCCGGACCACAGCCCGGCGTCGTTCACCATCCTCAACTTCCCGGTGGACGACATCGACCAGGCCGTCGACGAACTGACCGGGCGAGGGGTGCGCTTCGAGCGGTATGAGGGCTTCGAGCAGGACGAGAAGGGCATCAGCCGCGGCGGGCCGGGCCCATCGATCGCCTGGTTCACCGATCCCGCCGGCAACATCCTGTCCGTGCTCCAGGGCCGGTAGCCAGGAAGGCCGGCCTCGCCTTGGTTTCTGGTTCTGAGCGGTCCGCATCAGAGGCTGCGGGCGTGGAGATCTCTCACCCGGACCGCGTCGTCTTCCCCGACGACGGGATCACCAAGGGCCAGGTGGTCGCCTACTACGCCCACGTGGCCGACCGGTTACTCCCCTTCATCAGGGGACGGGCCCTCACGGTGGAACGGTTCCCGCGTGGGATTGGCGCCCAAGGCTTCATGCAGAAGAACGTCCCCGATCACTACCGGGAGGACCTCATCGGCCGGCACCAGGTGCCCAAGGAGGATGGCGGAACCACGGTGTACCCGGTGGTCCACTCGGCAGAGGGCATCATCTACTTCGCCAACCTCGGGGTGATCACGTTCCACGTCCCCCCGGTGGCGATCGGCGACGAGGCGCATCCCGACTGGGCGATCTGGGACCTCGATCCCCCTCCAGGTCGTGTCGACCTCGTCCGGGAGGCGGCAGGTCGGCTGCGATCCTTCCTCGATGACCTCGGCATCCCCACGCTGCTGCTCGCCTCGGGCTCCAACGGCTACCACCTTCGTGCCCCGATGCAGCCAACCCTCACCGTCGGGGCCGTCGAACGGCTCACCAGGGGGACGGCTGTCCTGGCGGCCGCGGCTGAGAGCGACCTGATGACGGTGGCCTTCCGTAAGTCCGAGCGTGGGGAGCGAGTCTTCGTTGACTGGCTGAGGAACACCTCCCATTCGACGTCGGTGGCACCCTGGTCCCTTCGCCCGCGCCGCCGCGCACCGGTCGCCGCACCGCTGCTGTGGGAGGAGCTCTGGTCGGTCGAGCCGGACGGCGTACCGTTGCGTAGGGTCGAAGAACGGATCGATTCCGACCCCTGGGCCCATACGACGCCCAAAGACCTGGCCTCCGCCGCCCAGGCGGTGGAGCGATCGCTCAGCGAGCTCGGGATCCAGCTCGAGCCTTTCGATCGCTTCCGATCCTGACCGGCAGTGTGGTGGTACTAGATTCCCTGGACCGCCCGGAGCAGGGGGAGGAGGGGATGTCCGAGCACCAGTTCTCGATCGGCTCCATCGAGTGCCGGGTCATCAGCGCCGGCAGGGCCGCCTACCCCACCGAGCAGATGTTCGCCGGCGTGCCGGACGACCAGCTCGCCCCGGCCCTGGAGGGCCGCCTGGACGCCAACGGCAACGTTCCCACCAACTACAGCTGCCTGCTGGTGCGCTCGGGGGGCCGCATCGCCTTGATCGAGACCGGCCTGGGCGACACGGCCCGGGAGTGGGGCCTCCCCGAGGAGGACCTCCAGGAGGCGCTGCAGCAGGCCGGCGTGTCTTCGGGGGACGTCGACCTGGTGGTCATCTCCCATGCCCACCCGGACCACATCGGCGGGTTGACCTCCGCGCAGGACGGCGAGCGGGCGCCGGCCTTCGGGGAGACCCCGGTCTACTTCTGGCGGGACGAGTGGGAGTTCTGGACCTCCGAGGAGGGCCTCGCTCAGGTCCCCGGGCTGGTGGCCGGGCCGGCCCGCACCCACCTGCCGGTCCTGGGAGAGGCCGACGTGGTGGAGGCGGTCGACGAGGAGATGGACGTGCTGCCCGGAGTGCGGCTCATCCCGGCCCCCGGCCACACCCCCGGTCACATGGCGGTGGCCCTCACCTCGGGGGGCGAAGGCGCCCTCTACATGGGCGATGCGGCGATGCACGAGCTGCACCTGGAGCACCCCGACTGGCTGACGGTCTTCGACGCCATCCCGGCCCTGACGGTGCAGAGCCGCCGCAAGCTCATCGAGCAGGCGGTGCGCGAGAACCGGCTGGTGGTGGTGTACCACATGTTCACACCTGGCTGGATGCGAAAGAGCGACGGGGCCTACATGTTCGAGCCGGCCGAGGAGTAGTCCTACGGCACCAGCAGGAGGGCGGCGGTGCCCGCCAACAGGCAGTACCAGGCGAAGGGGGCCAGCCCGAACCTCTGCATGGCCCGCACCAAGACGGCGATGGCGGCGTAGCCCGACACGGCCGCCGACAGCACCCCGACCAGCACCGATGGGTCCAGCTCGCCCTCCTCTCCCAGCTGGAGCGCCTCGAAGAGCCCGGCCCCGGCGATGGCCGGGATGGCCAGCAGGAACGAGAAGCGAGCCGCCTCCCGCCCGTCCAGGCGCCGGGACAGCCCGGCGGCGATGGTGGCGCCCGAGCGGGAGATCCCGGGGATGAGGGCCAGCCCCTGGGCCAGGCCCACCAGCAGGGCGTCGGTGACCCGGGTCTCCTCAATACGGCGCAGGCCCATGGGCACCAAGCCGGCGGCGAAGAGGATCAGGGCGGTCCCGATCAGGGCTGCAGCCACCATCTGTGGGGAGGCGAAGAGCACCGACAGCGGCCCCTCCAGCGTGAGACCCAGGATGCCCGCCGGGATGGTGCCCACCACCAAGAGGACCACCAGGTGGCGGCCCTGGGCGTCGTTGCGAAACCGGGCCATGCGGACCAGATCGGTGCGGTAGTAGGCGAGTACCGCCAGAAGGGTGCCGAGGTGCAGGACCGCCGAGGTGGCCAATCCGGGAGGCGGGAGGCCGAGCAGCACGGGGACCAGCACCAGGTGTCCGCTGGAGGAGACGGGCAGGAACTCGGTGAGGCCCTGCACCAGGCCCCACAGCAGGGCAATCAACACCGGTCGATTGTAGGGAGGGCGGCTACGGGGCCACGGTAACCATCACCCGCCCCTCGGCGGCCGCCGCCGCCACCGAGGCGGACGCCTCCCCCGGGACGGCCACCAGGCCGGCGGGCTCGGAGGGGGCGAAGGGGTCGTCCGAGTCCACCGCCCGCTCCACCACCAGCCCGGGGACCGAGAGCGGCTCTTCCAAGGGGTCGATGGGCACCACCACCAGCTGGACGGGATCACCGGGGAAGGCCCGAGGTGGCAGGGCGAGCGGCAGCGCCCACCAGTTCTCGGGCACCGCTGCCTGTCCCTCCACCGCCACCGAGGAGGGAAGCAGGGGCTCGCCGGCCGGGGCGGCTCGCGCCGCCACCGCCCCTGACAGCTCGGGAAGGGGGAGCAACCCGGCCGGGACCTCCCGCCACTCGATGGCCTCCTCGCCGAGGCTCTCCCCGCCCGTCACCGCGACCTTCAGGAAGGGGTGGAGGGTGGTGGCCGGGCGGCGGAGCTCGACCGCCACCGCGGCGACCACTATCAGGGCGGCAGCCACCCAGCGCAGGTAGGGCGGGCGGCGGAACCAGTACACGGCGGCACCGTACCGGGGTCGGGCGAGGGAGGGAAGGGGTAGCCGGGCGCCCGATCAGTCCTTGTCCTTGGACTTCTCCTTGGGCTCCTTGCCCTTGGCGCCGTCCTTGCCGCCGTCCTTGCCGGCCGGCTTGCCCTCGCCCTTGCCTCTCTCGTCCTCCGATTTGGCGCCCTCCGACTTGGCGCGGCGGTGGTCGGTGGAATAGAAGCCGGACCCCTTGAAGATGATCCCGGCCGGGAAGAAGACCTTCTGGAGCCGGCCCCCGCAGGCCTCGTGGGTGGTGAGGGGACGGTCGTGGATGGACTGCACCACCTCGAAGCGCTGCCCGCACTGCCTGCATTCGTATTCGTAGACCGGCATCTTCTTCCAGAGGCGGCAGGCAAGGATTGTAAACGGCCCGATAGACTCGGCTCGTGACCGTCGAGGCGCTGGTGGCCGTGGGCATCGCATACTTGCTGGGCAGCATCGACTTCGCAGTGGTAGTGAGCCGGGCCAGGGGGGTGGACATCTACCAGGTGGGGAGCGGCAACCCTGGCACCGCCAACGTGCTGCGGGCCCTGGGCAAGAAGGAAGCGGTGGCGGTCCTGCTCGGTGACACCGCCAAGGGGGTGGCGGCCGCCTGGGTGGGCGAGGCGCTGGGAGGCAGCCAGGCGGCCGGCTGGGCGGCCGGGCTAGCGGCGGTGGTGGGCCACTGCTTCCCGGTGTGGCACCGCTTCCGAGGGGGAAAGGGCGTGGCCACCGCGGTGGGGGTCCTGCTCTGGCTGGCTCCGCCGGTGGCGGCGGCCATGGTGGTCGTCTACCTGGTGGTAGTGCGCCTGAGCGGCATCTCCTCGTTGGGGTCCTTGTCGGGGACGGCTCTCTCGCTGCCGGCGGTGGCGTTGGCCGGAGGGCGGGGCTGGGAGCTGGTGTGGCTGGCCGGCCTGGTGGTGTTGATCTTCGCCCGCCACCAGCACAACATTCGCCGCCTGCTGCGGCGTCAGGAGATGGGGTTGGGAATCCGTGAAGGTTGAGGTGGCGGTCGTCCCGGCGGCCGGCAGGGGGACGCGCATGCGCCCCGCCACCCGGGTGGTGCCCAAGGCGCTCATCCCGGTGGTGGACCGCCCCACCATCCAGTACTCGGTGGAGGAGGCGGCCCGGGCGGGCGTGGAGGAGGTGGTGGTGGTGGTCGATCCCGACGTGGGGGACCTGGTGCACCGTCATTTCACCGACGAGGAGCCGCTTCCCGGTCTGGAGCGGGTGGAGGTGCGCCCGGTGATCCAGGAGCAGCCCCGCGGGCTGGGCGACGCGGTGCTGGTGGCCCGCCAGGCGGTGGGCGAGCGTCCCTTCTTCTGCCTGCTGGTGGACAGGATCGTCTATCCGGGCCACGAGGTGCTGGCGGGAACCGCCCAGGCTTCCGACGGGCGCTCGGTGGTCTGCTTGCGCTCCCTCACACCCGAGCTCTTGGAGCACTACGGGGTGGTGGTCCCCGGTCGCTGGCTGGACGACCGGGTGGTGGAAGTGCGGGGGGCGGTGGAGAAGCCCGGTGTCGAGGAGGCACCCTCTCAGCTCGGCCTGGAGGGCCGCTACCTGTTCGACCCTGACATCTTTGCGGTGCTGGAAGGCCTGCCCCCCGGTCACGGCGGCGAAGTGCAGCTCACCGACGCCATCCGGATGCTGGCCGAGGGGGACAGGTGCCTGGGCTTCGTGATCGAAGAGGACCTCCTCGACGTGGGGACCCCGCTCGGGCTGCTGGAGGCGACCACCGTCTTGGGCGCCGAGCATGCCGAGTGGGCCGACGACTACCGGGAGTTCCTCAAGACCTTCGTCGAGAGCCTGTGAGGCCCCTCCCGGAGGCCCAACGGGAGGTGCTGGCGGCGGTCCGTCGGCTCCCCGAGTTGGAGGTGCCGCTCGCCGACGCACTGGGCCTGGTGCTGGCGGCGCCGGTGCGCGCCGCCCATGACGTCCCTCCCTTCGCCAACTCGGCCATGGACGGCTACGCGGTGCGGGCCGCCGACACGGCCGGGGCACCCGTCGCCCTGCGGGTGCTGGAAGACGTACCGGCCGGCCACGTCGCCGGCGGTCGGGTGGAGGAGGGGACTGCCATCAAGATCATGACCGGCGCCCCACTGCCTGCTGGGGCGGACGCGGTGGTGCGAGTGGAAGACACCGAAGCCGGCGGGGACGCGCTGGTGCGGGTGCTGCTGCCGGTGGTGGTTGGTACGGCGGTACGACCCGCCGGAGGGGACGTCGGCGCCGGCTCGACGGTGCTGGAGGCCGGCGAGCGGCTCGGCCCCGCCCACCTGGGAGTCCTGGCCTCCCTGGGGGTGGCCCGCCCGCCGGTGAGGCGGCGCCCGCGGGTGGCGGTGCTCTCCACCGGCGACGAAGTGGTCGCCCCCGCGACCGCCACCCTCCGGCCCGGCCAGATCCGCGACAGCAACCGCCCCCTGGTGATGGGCCTGCTGGCTGAGGCGGGTGTGGAGGTGCTCGACCTGGGCATCGTCGGCGACGACCGGCCGCTCTTGGAAGGGGCGCTGGAGAAGGGGGCGGCGGAGGCCGACGTGGTGCTCACCAGCGGGGGGGTGTCGATGGGGGAGTACGACTTGGTCAAGCAGGTGCTGGCCGACGTGGGACGGGTGGGCCTGTGGAGGGTGGCCATGCAGCCCGCCAAGCCCTTCGCCTTCGGATCCCTCGGTTCGACACCTTTTTTCGGGCTGCCCGGCAACCCGGTCTCGGTGATGGTGGCCTTCGAGCAGTTCGTGCGGCCGGCCCTGTTGCAGATGATGGGCAGCCGCCGCCTCTTCCGCCCTCGGCTGACGGGGCGTCTGGGGGAGAAGGTGAGCACCGACCCGGCCAAGACGGTCTTCGTGCGGGTCACCACCCGCTACCAGGACGGGGAATGGTGGGCCCAGTCGAGCGGCGGGCAGTCATCCAACGTCCTTTCCGCCCTGGCCCGCGCCGAGGCCCTGGCGGTGGTGCCACAAGGGGTGAGCGAGGTGGGGGCGGGCGGTGAGGTCGAGCTGGAGATGTTCCGCTGGCCGGAGTCGCGCAGCTACCAGGAGGTGCTGGGTGAGTGATGATCTGCCCCATCTCGACGAGTCGGGGCGGGCGCACATGGTGGAGGTGGGCGACAAGCCGGAGACCGACCGCCGGGCCGAGGCGGAGGCGGTGGTGGTGATGGGCGAGGGGACCCGGGAGGCGCTCTTCGAGGGCGGTTTGCCGAAGGGCGACGCTCTGGCGGCGGCTCGCATCGCCGGGATCATGGCCGCCAAACGAACTTCGGAGCTGATCCCCCTGTGCCACCCGCTGCCGCTCACCTCGATCGGCGTGGACGTGGAGCAGGTGGCCGAAGGGGCCCGAGTGGTGGCCAGGGCCGCCACCACCGGACGCACCGGGGTGGAGATGGAGGCCCTGACCGCCGCCTCGGTGGCCGCCCTGACCATCTATGACATGGTAAAGGGGATGGAGCGGGGCGTCGAAGTGGGAAGACTGCGCCTCCTCCACAAGTCGGGGGGCCGATCGGGCGACTGGGGGCGGTGAGAGCCGGCGTCCTCACCGTCAGCGACGGAGTGAGCTCCGGGCACCGGGAGGATCGCTCCGGGGACCTGGCCGCCGTCATGCTGGAGGAGCTGGGCCTGGACGTGCAGCGCCGGGTGGTGCCGGATGGCATCGAGCCGGTCCAGGAGGCGTTGCGCACCTGGGTGGAGGAGGAGCTGGCGCTGGTGGTCACCACCGGGGGCACCGGCTTCGCTCCCCGCGACCTCACCCCGGAGGCAACCGCTCCCCTCATCGAGCGCCCGGCGCCGGGGCTGTCCGAGGCGATGCGGGCGGCGACGTTCGCAGAGAACCCCTATGGGATGCTGTCCCGCGGGGTGGCGGGGGTGATCGGACAGACGCTGGTGATCAACCTGCCCGGTTCGCCCGCCGGGGTGCGGGAGTCGCTGGAGGTGGTGGCGCCGGCCCTCCCCCATGCCCTCCGGCTGCTCAGAGAGACCGCCACCGACCATCACCCTCCGCAGGAGTCGGAGTGACTTGTCGGCGCAGGCCCGGCTCTTTAACCTGCGACGAACGGCCCCGGCGGAGTGGCGGACGTGGAAATTTTCATCTTTGTGCTCCTGGCGGCGGTGTGGGCGGCCTTCCTGCTGCCCCCGTTGCTGAAGTCACGCCGGGAAGCGCCCATCTCCTCCACGCAGGAGTTCGACCGCTCGCTGGCTCGCCTGGCCTACGTGCGCGAGTACGGTCGGCTGCAGGTGGCGGTGAGCCGGCGCAGGATCCAAGCCCGACGCCGCCGGGTGTTCGCCGTCCTGCTGCTCGCCGCGGTGGTGAGTCTGGGCCTGGCCATCTGGCAGGGGTCGCTCGTCCTGCTCTTCGTGCACCTGCTGGTCGACGCCCTGGCCGTCGGGTACGTGGCGATGCTGCTCCATATCAAGCAGCGCCGTGCCGAGCTGCCCATCGTTCCGGCCGAGGAGGCCCCCGCTGAGGAGGGCGAGGTTCGGCTGCTGGCCTCTCGCTAGGTGACCGCTCCCGAGCTGGGCCGGCTGGAGCAGTCGGTCCGAGCCGAGCTGGACGACAAGTTCGCCGCCCGGGAGCGGGCCATCGTCAACAGCCGCAAGGTCATCCGGGCGTCGGCCAACGCCATCCGGGCTCTCCACCGCAACGAGGCAGAGGAGGCGGAGCGGCTGGTTGGGGAGGCGGCGTCGCTGCTGGGGGAGATGGCTTCGGTGCTGGGCAGTCATCCGGACATCTATCACGCCGGGTTCTTGAGTGACGCCGCCAAGGAGTACGCCGAGGCTCGGCTGACCGCCGCCTTGGTGTCCGGCAAGCCGCTGCCCCTACCTGATGAGCTCGAAGTGGACGTGGCCCCCTACCTGAACGGCCTGGGGGAGGCGGTCGGCGAGCTGCGCCGCCGCATGCTGGACCTGCTGCGCGCCGGGCGGCTGGAGGAGGCCGAGGACTCGCTGGCGGCCATGGGGGAGATCTACGACCTGCTGGCCAGCCTGGACTACCCCGATGCTATGACGGGCGGCCTGCGGCGCACCACCGACGTGGCGCGAGCGCTCATCGAGCGCAGCCGGGCCGACCTCACCCTCACCGTGGTGCAGGAGCGCCTCCGCCGGGAGCTGGCCGAGCACGTGGGGGAGTAGGTCTCTCTCCAGCTCCCCCTCCCGCTTGCACGAGGGGGTTGGGGGAGGGTCTCTCGACACCGACGTCTTCATCGACCACTGCGGGGAGCGTCGCAGCTCGAGCCTGGCCGGCACCGGCTCCATTGCTCGGTCATCTCCAGAGCGGGGCTGTTGGCCGGTACCACCCCCTCGGACTTGGTGGGAACCTTGCTGGCCTCTTTTCCGAACGTCGTGGTGGATCGGGCCGTCGCCGAGCGGGCGGACGATCCGTCGCCAGACCGGGATCAAGATGACCGACACTCTGATCGCCGCTACGGCCGTAAGCACGGCCTCGGTCTCGTCAGTCGGAAACTTGGACGATTCCGATCGGCCCCCGGCCTGGGTCTTGGCTCGCTGGGGTGAATCGGAACCGTTGCTGAGTACAATTGCCGGCGAGCCACTGGGGGTGTAGCTCAGTCCGGCAGAGCGCTTCCCTCGCACGTCCTCGCACGTGTGCGGTGTGCTGAGCAGGGGAAACGCTGCTAAACGGGCACCCAGTGGGTCGCCGATCTCGAGCAACGGGGCTACACCCCCTCGAAGATCATGAAGGCCTATCAGATAGTGTCCCGTGCCTTCCGGGTAGCGGTCACCGACGGGTAATGGTGCTCCGTTACCATTCGGGGATGTCTGCGGCTGCTAAGACACCGGAGCGGACTACCCGCTGGGTCTTGAT
>JALYHC010000152.1 GCA_030776765.1 Actinomycetota bacterium
GAGCTCTACCCGCCGGACCACTTCCCCATCCTTTTCTACCGGGAACCCAAGGCTCCCGACATGAACCTGCACCTGGCGGAGCTCGACCTGGAAGCCATCGGCCGGGCGCCCATCTTCTGGACCACCGGGACGGGACTCTCAGACGAGCCCAGCCGCACCGCCACCCTGGGCGCCCTGGAGGAGCGCTCCCGGCGGCCCACCTCCGTCCACGACCTCGACTACCGGCCGGCGTTGTGGTCTTCGGCGGAAGAAGCGGGTGGCTACGCCCGCCGGGCGCTTGCGCACGCCACGGTGGCGGTGGGCAACCAGGAGGAGGTAGCGGTGGCGGTGGGGAAGGCGGAGCCGGAGGAGCAGGCCCGGCGACTGCTCGACCTCGGGCTCCAGACGGCGGTCGTCAAGCTGGGGCCGGAAGGGGTGCTGGTGGCCACCGACGAGGTGATGGAGCGGGTTCCCGCCGTCCCCGTGGAGGTGGTGTGCGGCCTGGGGGCGGGGGACGCCTTCGGGGGAGCCATGTGCCACGGCATCCTGGCCGGATGGGACATCCTGCGGACGGCCCGCTTCGCCAATGCCGCCGGAGCGATCGTGGCATCCCAACTCGCCTGCGCCGACGTGATGCCTACCGAGGAGGAGGTGGAACGCCTCCTGGAGCACGCCCATGCCTGAGAGGCGTCTCCACTGGCCGGCCGCCGCCATCGCCGACGGGGAGGACCCGGTGCTGGTCACCCCCGGCTGGGCCGGATGGTCCTACGCCGGGCTGCGGGTGATCGCCCTGGGGCGCGGGCAGGCCCGCAGCTTGGGGACGGGCACCACCGAGATGGCGGTGCTGCCGCTCTCCGGCTCGTGCCTGGTGGAGTGCCAAGGCCAGCGCTTCGAGCTGGAGGGGCGTCGGTCGGTCTTCGAGCGCGTCACCGACTTCGCCTACGTGCCGATGGGGGCCGAGGTGACGATCACCGCCACGGCCGGGGGTGAGTTCGCCCTGCCCGCCGCTCGGGCCGCCCGGCGTCTGGACCCGGCTTACGGCCCCGCTGAGGAGGTGCCGGTGGAGGTGCGGGGAGCCGGGCATTGCACCCGGCAGATCACCAACTTCATGGCGCCCGGCGCCTTCCCGGCCGACAAGCTGGTGGCGGTGGAGGTCCTCACCCCCGAGGGCAACTGGAGCTCCTACCCACCGCACAAGCACGACGAGCCCAACCCCGAGTGCGGGGAGGCCGTCCTGGAGGAGATCTACTACTTTCGCATCAGTGGGAGAACCCTCCCCCTCGAGGGGGAGGAGGCGCCCGGCTTCGCGGTCCACAAGACCTATGCGGCCGACGGCGAGTTCGACGTGACGGTGACGGTGCGAGACGGGGACGTCTTCTTGATCCCCCGCGGTTACCACGGGCCGTCGATGGCCGCCCCCGGATACCACCTCTACTACCTCAACGTCCTGGCCGGGCCCGCCGAGGAGCGGACCATGGCCTTCTGCGATGACCCGAAGTATGGATGGATCCGCCAAAGCTGGGACGAGATGCAGCCCGATCCCCGCCTCCCCATGACGAGTGCAAAAGGAGAGCTCCCTTGAGCACCCGGCGCTTGACCACCGCCCAGGCCTTGGTGGAGTTCCTGGCCAGCCAGTACGTGGAGCGTGACGGTCGCCGGCAGCGCTTCTTCGCCGGGATGTTCGGAATCTTCGGGCACGGCAACGTGGCCGGGGTGGGACAGGCGCTGCAGGAGGCCGGCGAGCGCCTGCGCTACTACCAGGCCCGCAACGAGCAGGCCATGGTGCACGCCGCAGCCGGCTACGCCAAGATGTACAACCGACTGGGGGCCTTCGCCTGCACCTCCTCCATTGGCCCGGGAGCCACCAACATGGTCACCGGAGCGGCCGGGGCCACCATCAACCGGCTACCGGTGCTGCTGCTCCCCGGAGACATCTTCGCCACCCGGCGCGTGGCCCCGGTCCTACAGCAGTTGGAGCAGCCCTGGTCGCAGGACGTGTCGGTCAACGACGCCTTGCGGCCGGTCTCCCGCTACTGGGACCGCATCAACCGTCCCGAGCAGTTGGTGACCTCGGCGACGGAGGCCATGCGGGTGCTGACCAGCCAGGCCGACACGGGGGCGGTGACGCTGGCGCTTCCCCAGGACGTGCAAGCCGAGGCGTGGGAGTTCCCCGGGGAGCTCTTCGAGCAGCGGGTGTGGCACGTCCCCCGGCCACTTCCCGACCGGGTCGCCCTGTCTCGGGCGGCCGAGTCCATCCGGGGTGCGGCTCGTCCCCTCATCGTCTCCGGGGGCGGCGTCATCTACTCGGAAGCCACCCAGGCCCTGCGCTCCTTCGCCGAGGCAACCGGCATCCCGGTCGGGGAGACCCAGGCCGGCAAGGGCTCGCTCACGTATGATCACCCCTCGTCGTTGGGCGCCATCGGCGTCACCGGCACGCCCGGCGCCAACGTCTTGGCCCGAGAGGCCGACCTGGTGATCGGCATCGGCACCCGCTACTCGGACTTCACCACCGCCTCCAAAACGGCCTTCCAGCATCCCCAGGTGCGCTTCGTCAACATCAACGTGGCCGCATTCGATGCCCACAAGCAGGCGGCGGTGGCCCTGGTGGGGGATGCCCGGGCCACGCTGGAGGCGCTGGGGGAGGCGGTCGGCGGCTACCGGGTCGACCCGGAGTACCGCGATCGGGTCGCCGCCCTCAACCGGGAGTGGGACCGGGAGGTGGAGCGCATTTACACGCTGGGCAACCAGCCGCTCCCCAGCCAGGGTGAGGTGATCGGGGCGGTGAACTCGTTCTCGGAGGCCACCGACGTGGTGGTGTGTGCCGCCGGCAGCCTTCCCGCCGACCTACACAAGCTGTGGCGGGTGCGGGACCCAAAGGGCTATCACCTCGAGTACGGCTACTCGTGCATGGGCTACGAGGTGGCCGGCGGGCTGGGGGTGAAGATGGCCGCTCCCGAGCGAGAGGTGTACGTGATGGTGGGGGACGGCTCGTGGCTGATGATGTCCTCAGAGGTGGTCACCTCCTTACAGGAGGGCTACAAGCTGACCGTGGTGCTGATCGATAACCATGGGTTCGCCTCCATCCAGGGCTTGTCGGAGTCCTTGGGCTCGGAGGGCTTCGGCACCCGGTATCGCTATCGGGACGAGCACGGCGGCCTGGGGGGCGAGGTCCTCCCCGTCGACCTGGGGGCCAACGCCGAGAGCCTGGGCGCCCACGTCATCCGCGCCAAGAGCATCGAGGACCTGCGCCGGGCGCTGGCCGACGCCAAGCAGGTGGAGCGCACCACCGTCATCACCATCGAGACAGACCCGGAGCTGCGGGTGCCCAGCTACGAGTCCTGGTGGGACGTGCCAGTGGCGGAGACCTCCACCATGGAGGCGGTGCAGGCGGCCCGCAAGGAGTACGAGGCGGCCCGCCGACGAGGGCGATACCACCTGTAGGCTCTGGTTGCAAGAGGTCGATCACCGGAGTCGAATGCCCCGCTACGTGAAGGTGGAGTTGGAGAAGCGAGGGACCAGTTGCACCGCGGTTCTGCTCGATGGGGAGGCACCGCGGACGTGCCAGGCCGTCTGGAATGCCCTGCCGCTCGGGGGTGATGCCTTCCACGCCAAGTACGCCCGCAACGAGGTGTACACCCTGGTTCCGCCGTTCGCTGCCCAAGAGCCGGGCCCGGAGAACCCGACGGTCACCCCCATCCCGGGAGACCTCTGCTACTTCTCCATACCGGCGGGGAACTTCGACCGGGCCTACCGGGTGCAGCAGGGCATCGATCACCTCGAGCTGATCATCGATCTCGCCATCTTCTACGGAAGGAACAACCTGCTGCTCAATGCCGACACGGGCTGGGTTCCCGGGACCGTCTTCGGCTCGGTGGTCAGCGGCTTGGAGGAGATGGCCGCCGCATGCCAGGACGTGTGGCGATCGGGCGGCGTGGGAGAACATCTCACGTTCTCTCGCGCCGAGGCTCCTTGACGGCCTTTGACGTGGAGTCGGCGAAGAAGGTGGCGGCCTCCTTCGACGAGGCGCCTCCGGAGGTGGGCATCGGCGTCGTCGTCCCCTACGACTTCGTGCT
>JALYHC010000153.1 GCA_030776765.1 Actinomycetota bacterium
GGGGGAGACTTCCGGGTGTGGGACAACCAGGAGACGGCCTGGATCTGGGAAGAGGTCCACGGGGCCGAGCGGCTGCTGGAAGGGTACCGGGCGAGGTTGACGGCCGGTCCTTCCCCCGATCTCGGGGAAGCCTTCGACCAGCTGGAGCGTGCCGTGCTGCTCCTCGAGTCCTCCGACTGGCCCTTCCTGGTCACCACCCGAGGGGCCGCCGACTATGCCGCCGACCGCGTGCGCGGGCATGCCTGGGAAGTCGGGCAGCTGGCGGGGGCGGTTGAGGCCCTGCTCAACGGCCAAGTCTTGTCCCGGGACCATCGGCGCCTCGTCGACGAGCTGAAAGCCTGCCAGCCCCTCTGGCTTCCCGACCGGCGCCTTCGGTGATCTTGCTACCCGTCCAGATGTTGTAGTAGACTACAACCAATGTTGACCGTACCTGAAGCTGCTCGCCGGGTGGGGCGCAATCCCGAGACCATCCGACGCTGGATCCGGGAGGGCAAGCTGGCCTCGGTACGCGTCGGTACCCAGTACCTCATCGAAGAGGATCACCTGGATGAGCTCATGTCGGGTGCGGAGCTGGTCCCTTCGAAGGTGTTTGGCGAGACTGCCACCGGTGAGCCGATGCCCAATGTCGTAGCTGCTTTGCAACGTTCCCGGTCCGGCCGGTGATGCTCGTGCTCGACGCCAGCGTGGCGCTCTCCGCCGCCATGTCAGATGTGGGCTTCCAGCCGTTGGGCCACCACGACTTGCACGCACCGGCGCTGCTGTGGTCGGAGGTGAGCTCCGTGCTCTCCGAGCTTCAATGGCGGGGAGAGGTGAGCAAGGATCTGGCCGAGGTAGCCCGAGAGCGCTTCCTGATAGCTCCCATTACCCGTCGCGCAAGCGCCGACCTCTACCGCAAGGCCACAGAGATGGCGAAGCAGCTCGGCTGGGCCAAGACCTACGACGCAGAGTACGTGGCGCTCGCCAGCATGCTTCACGTGGCGCTCGTTACCGGCGATGCCCGTTTGCAACGGGGGGCAGGACGAGTGATCGACGTGCTGACGCCGGACGAGGTGGCCTCCGTCTAGAGCTCAGGGCACGTCCTGGCGCCCGCCGGGCCCGGGGACGCGGCTCATCCGCAGCCACCCGAACCCCTCCGGCACCCAAGGCTTGCAGGTGATGTGCTGAGCCGCAGGGTCCATGCCCAGCAGGGTGCGCATGGCCATGAGGGGAGCACCGGTGGCCCAGGCCTGGGGACGGGAAGCTTGCGGGTACTCCACCGGCATCAGGGTCTGGCGGCGGGGAAATCCGGCGATGAGCTCGGGAAGCCGATAGTCGAACGGCTCGGCGGCGTCCACCATGGCCAGCATCACCGAGGCGGCCGCGTCGGTGTGGCCGTAGCGGCGCATTCCCTCCGCCACGATGGCCGTGTCGTGCGGCCAGACCGTGCCGTTGTGGTATTCCATCGGGCTGTAGCCGGCGTCCAGCTCGGACATGGTGCGAATGCCCCAGCCGCTGAACATGTCGGGGGCGATGAGCCGAGCCACCACCCGGCCGGCCCGATCCTCGTCGACGATCCCGCTCCACAGCAGATGGCCGGTGTTGGAGGTGAGGGAGTCCACCTGCCGCTTGTCGCCGTCGAGGGCCAGGGCGTAGTGCCCGCGGTCCTCCATCCAGAAGTCCTGGTTGAACTGCTTCCGAAGCTGCTGCGCATCGCCCTCCAGCCGGTGCGCCAGCTCCCGGTCGTCCCAAGCCAGGCGGGCCAGGCGTGCGCACCGCAGGCGGGCGTCGTAGACGTAGCCCTGGATCTCGCAGGTGGCGATGGCACCCTCGGCCAGACGGCCGTCGGCGAAGAGCATGGAGTTCCCCGAGTCCTTCCAGCACTGGTTGCGCAGGCCCTCAGCGGACCGGGTCTGGTACTCGAGGTAGCCGTCGCCGTCCAGGTCCCCGTACTCATCCATCCACCGCAGGGCGGCGCGTGCCGCCGGTTCCATCTTGCGGACGAACTCCAGGTCTCCCGTCCAGCGCTGGTACTCCTCCAGCAGGATCAGGAACAGGGGGGTGGCGTCGTGGGTGCCGTAGTAGGGGCTGTGGGGCGTCTTGCCGGTGGCGGTCAGCTCCCCGAAACGCAG
>JALYHC010000154.1 GCA_030776765.1 Actinomycetota bacterium
TCTTCCGCCGTCATGCCGCCCGGCCGGCCGACCGGCGCAGGCTGCGAAGGGGGCGAGGGGCGATGGCCGCCCAGTCGGCGGGGCGGTGGTCCCTGCTCCCCGACGCCCTGGCGGAAGAAGACCCCGACGAGCTGGCCGAGGCGGTCGCCGAGCAGCTGCTGGCCCGCTGGGGGGTGGTCTTTCGCGACCTGCTGGCCCGGGAAGCTCTGGCGGTGCCCTGGCGGGAGGTGCTCTGGGCGCTGCGGCGCATGGAGGCGCGGGGGACCATCCGGGGCGGGCGGTTCGTCAACGGCTTCACCGGGGAGCAGTACGCTCTGCCGGAGGCCGTCGAGCTACTTCGCTCGGTGCGGAGGCTGGAGCGGCGCGGCGAGACGATCACGCTCTCGGCCACCGACCCCTTGAACCTGGCAGGGATCGTGCTGCCGGGACCGCGGGTCCCGGCGGTGCCCACCAACTCAGTAACGTACGTCGACGGCGCCCTGCCCGAGGGCCATGCCTCGGCGGGGTGAGAGGCTCCCTCCCCCGCTTTCTTCCCCTCCCCCGCTTGCGGGGGGGCTGGGGAGGGGGTCCGGAGTAGTGCGGTGCGCTGCGGTCCTGAAGGTTCAGCCGCCGCAGGCGCAGGCACCTCCGCAGGCGCATCCGCCAGATGAAGAAGCCTCCGAGCGGGTAGCGAACACCGAGAACTTGCGGCGGACTCGCTCGTCCCGGCACTCGGGGCAGCGCGGGTTCGGCCCGTCCACCTCCCGACGTGCCTCGAACGTCTGCTCACAGGCCAGGCAGATGTATTCGTAGAGGGGCATACCCTTCATCCTACTCGGGCAGGACCTCGGGGCGGACCGTGCTGGAGAAACCGCCACGCTGTAGCTGGCGCTGGTACCTACAAGGCATGCCGAAGAAGACGAGGACCTACCTCCCCGACCACACCGAGGAGCTCCTCACCGGGGCTCGTGACGCTTCGAGCCCCGTGACCTGCAGAGTCTGGGGCGAACGTAAGATGGGGAGCGAACGCCCACCAGGAGGGATCTATGCAGACGGCGCCCCTCAGCGACGACGAGATCCGCGAGCTGCTCTTACAGCAGCCGCTCATCGCCAAGCTGGCCACCCAGGCTCCCGACGGAACGATCCGCATCACCCCGCTGTGGTTCGGCCCACGAGACGGCGCCATCTTCTTCAACACCTGGGAGAACTCCGAGGCGGTGGAGAACCTGCGCAAGGGGGACACTGCCTCGGTCATGATCGACAGCACGGAGTCCCCCTACTACGGCGTGCATTTCTGGGGCACCGCAACGGTGGAAGGACCGAAGGACGACGCCGAGGGAATGGCCGACCTCTTCAGCCCCTACTTCGGAGGGGATCGGGAGGCAAGCCTTGATTACACCCGGGGGCTGGTCTCCATGTCGACCAGGGTCTACGTCAGGTTCGAAGCCCAGCGGCAGGTGACCTGGGACTTCCGGCAGGCCTGAGGCGGCCGCTCATCTCCGTTTCAGAATGCGGCGCCCTTCCTGACTGGAACAGATGGAGAACGTCCCCAAAAGAGGCGGAGCCCCTTGGGGTACCGAGTGTCCTCACCGTGGTGCTACCAAGGCGGACCGTCGAGGTGCAGGAGTCTAGACCCTGCATCTCCTGCTAAATTGTCGTTCAGGTCGTCGGCGGACGAAAGGCGTAGGTCATGATCTCTCGTACCTTCAGGATCCCTCTCCTCATCTTCGGCGTGCTGGCTTTGCTGCTGGCTACGGCGGCACCAGTCGCAGCCCACGGCACCGGCGCCGATCCCGACGATGGCAAAGCCAAAAGCGGCCTGACCCTGGAAGACATCGAGGCGATGCCCACGTCCGACCTGGAGGCGATGGGATCGGCCGAATGCGCCAACGGAATGGCGGCCATCTTCCCGTGTCAGAACGTCGACCTGGCCGCCTTCGTGCCGCTCGAGGAGCTGGGCGGGGTGAACGGGAGCGACATCTGGGGCTGGGAAGACCCGCTGACCGGACGGGAATACGCCATCATGACCACCGGCGAAGGCACCGCCTTCGTCGACGTCACCCAGCCCAGCGCCCCCGTTGTGGTGGGCATCCTCCCCACCAACGAGGTGGACAGAAGGCTGCTGTGGCGGGACGTCAAGGTGTATGCCGATCACGCCTTCGTGGTATCGGAGAATCGCCCCCACGGCATGCAGGTGTTCGACTTGACCCGATTGCGCAACGTGTTGATCCCCCCGGCCGTCTTCACTGCAGACACGGTGTACGAGGGGTTCGGCAACGCCCACAACGTGGCCGTCAACCCCGACACGGGCTACGCCTACGCGGTGGGCACCAACACCTGCAACGGGGGACTCCACATGGTGAACATCCAGGACCCCACTAACCCCACCTTCGCCGGTTGTGCCGGTGAGGACGGCTACGTCCACGATGTCGAGTGCGTCATCTACCAAGGCCGGGACGGACGGTTCCGGGGCGACGAGATCTGTTTCGGGTCGAACGAGGACACGGTGACCATCTACGACGTCACTGACAAGGCCAACCCGGTGGTGCTGTCGAAGACCAGCTACCCCACCTCCGGCTACACCCATCAGGGCTGGCTGACCCCGGATCACCGCTGGTTCCTATTCGGGGACGAGCTGGACGAGTTCTTCGGGAACGTGGGCAACACCACCACCTACATCATGCAGGTCACCAAGCTCGACCAGCCCGCCCAGGTGGTGCCCTTCACCCACTCCACCCGCACCATCGACCACAACCTCTATATCCACGGCTCCCACGTCTATGAGGCCAACTATGTGGAAGGGCTGCAGATCCTCTCCTATGACCGGAAGTCGCTGGGGGAGGGCCGCCTCAGTCGGGAGGCCTTCTTCGACGTGGTGCCGGGGGTGGACGAGGCGGTCTTTGGCGGCGCCTGGAGCAGCTACAAGTTCGACTCCGGCACCACCGTGGTGAGCGCCATCGAGAGCGGGTTGTTCGTGCTGCTCCCGGATCTGTCCGGCGGGGAGGCCTCGGCCGACGGCCAGTTGATCGCCTCGGGGTCCACCCAGGGGCCGATGGCCGGCTAGCAACAGTGGAGGGAGGGGTCAGCCGGTCCTGATGGCGCCCGATGCTCGCCGCCAGGGTCGGGAACCTACGACCTTCGG
>JALYHC010000155.1 GCA_030776765.1 Actinomycetota bacterium
ACCTTGACGCCTCCTTCAATGCCCTGCTTGTCGCCGCAGAGGAAGACCTGGGGGACCTGTGGGAGGAGATCGGCCAAAAGGGGGGCGAGGCGCGGGCGCGGGCCGAGGGCATGCGGGCCGCACTGGGCGCCCAATGGGATCCGGAGGCGGGGCTGTTCAGGGACCGCGACCTGCACGGCAACGATGGAACCCAGGAGACCGTCGCCGGGCTCATCCCGCTCTACGCAGGCGTCCCGCAACCCCACCAGGCCGCTCGCACGGCGAGGGCGATGTGGGACCCGGCCAGGTTCGGGCCCTCCTCGGCCTTCCCGTGGGCGGTCACCTCGGTCAGCAAGGCCAGCCCTTACTTCGACCCCCAGCGCTACTGGTGCGGGCCGGTGTGGGTTCATGTGAACTGGCTGCTGATTCGAGGCCTGCAGCGCTACCGCATGGAGGCCGAGGCCGAAGAACTGCGCCGCCTCACGCTGGAGCTGGTGGAGCGGTCGGGCTTCTCTGAGTACTACCACCCGGGTACCAGGGCGCCATTGGGAAGCGGCTC
This sequence comes from Actinomycetota bacterium, assembly GCA_030776765.1. GTDB lineage: Bacteria > Actinomycetota > Acidimicrobiia > Spongiisociales > JALYHC01 > JALYHC01. Next base: position 539 of record JALYHC010000155.1, read on the forward strand.
GTTCTGCTGGAGCGCGTCCCTCACCATCGACCTGCTGATGCGGCCTAGGTAGAGTGCCGCCGGGCGCCGAGCGCTGTGCCCACCGCCCCCATTCGCTCCTCTGGAGGGAGAGGGAGAGCAGCGGTTAGAGAATCACCAGCGTTCGGCGACGGTCTTCATCTCCATGAACAGCCGCAGGTAATCAGGGCCGCCCGCCTTGGCATTGGACCCCGACATCTTGAACCCGCCGAAGGGCTGCACGCCCACCAGGGCGCCGGTGATCTTGCGGTTCAGGTAGAGGTTGCCGACGTGGAAGTCGCGGCGCGCTCGGTCGAGGCGGGATCGGTCCCGGCTGTAGAGCCCGCCCGTCAGCCCGTACTCCGTATCGTTGAAGATCTGGACCCCCTGGTCGAAGTCGCCCGCCCTGATCACCGAGAGCACCGGGCCGAAGATCTCATACTGAGCGAGGCGGTCCTCGGGCGCCACCCCCGAGAAGATGGTGGGCTGGATGTAGTAGCCGCCGTCGCGGTCGAGCTGGTCCCCGCCCAACACCAGCTCGGCCTGGTCCCTGCCCTTGTCGATCTCCGAGAGGATCGCCTCGTACTGGGTATCGCTGATCACCGCGTTGACGGGGAGGTTCTCCTCCGCCGGGCCCACCTCCAGCGTGCGAGCCAGCTCCACCACCCGCTCCAGCACCTCGTCGTGCACCTGGTCGACGAGGATGGCGCGGGAAGCGGCCGAGCACTTCTGTCCTTGGAACCCGAAGGCGCTCCGCACGATGCCCTCCGCGGCCGCCTCCAGGTCGGCCGTCTCGTCCACCACGATGGCGTCCTTGCCGCCCATCTCCATATAGGCCCGCTTCAGCCACTGCTGGCCGGTATGGACCACCGCCGACCGCTCGGCGATGCGCAGGCCCACCTCCTTGGAGCCGGTGAAGTTGATGAAGCGGGTGCGGGGATGGTCGACCAGGAAGTCCCCCACCTCGCCTCCTGGGCCGGGGAGATAGTTGATCACCCCCGGGGGGAGCCCGGCCTCCTCCACGGCTTGCATGAACTGCGCGGCGATGATGGGGGTGTTGGAGGCGGGCTTCACCACCACGGTGTTCCCGGCGGCGACGGGGCCGGCCGTCATACCGGCGAGGATGGCCAGTGGGAAGTTCCAAGGCGGGATCACCACCCCGGCTCCGAGGGGGACCAGGAAGGAGACATTGTCCTCACCCGGATAGGGGTAGACCGGCAGTGGCCGGCCCAATTCCAGGGCTTGGCGGGCGTAGTAGTCGCAGAAGTCGATGGCTTCCGCCACGTCCGCCTCCGCCTCCGGCCAGTTCTTGCCGGCCTCGAGCGTCTCCCAGGCGGCCAGCTCGTACTTGCGCCTCCGCATCACCTCGGCCAGCTTCATCAGGTGCCGAGCTCGCTCCTCGGGGGTGAGGCCCGACCAGGACGGGAAGGCTCGCCACGCCGCCTCAAGGGCCTGTCCGGCCAGTTGGGAGTCGGCGCTCCCCGAGGTGCCGACCACTTCCCGGGGACGGCAGGGGTTGCGGCTCTCGATCCGTTGGTGGGATTGGACCGGCTCTCCTCCGATCACGAGGGGAAAGTAGCGGCCCGCCTGGGCCCCTACCGCCTGCAAGGCTGCCTGATAGGCGGAGCGGTTGGCGGGATCGGAGAAGTCCGAGTAGGACTCGTTGCGGTATGGCTCGAACACGCGGGACCTCCTGGTGGTGGCGCTCATCCCACTGTATCCGAGCCGATCACATGACTTCTCTGCACGAAGGAGATGGAGCGGATAGTTTGAGCAGGAGGAGGTGCTGATATGGGAGACGAGGTGGTCTACCGGTCCGAGGTGCGGGTGGAGCGACTCCAGGGCCCGGTGCGGAGATGCTGGGTGCCGGCCCGCGAGGAGCCGATCACCTTCGGGGTGCACGACGAGGTCGCCGAGCATTACGGGCTGAGCCCGGAGGACTACGGCTCCGATACCACCACCCTCGATTACGTGGTGGCGGCGGCGGTCGGGTGACTGACCGGGACGTTTGGAGGCGCGCTGGAGGCGCGTGGCATCGAGGCAAGCGCAGGCAAGCTGAGGGCGGAGGCCGTGGGAGAGATCGAGAAGGAGGACCGAGTCCTGGTGATCCGCCGCATCCACGTCACCTACTTCCTTCAGGGAGTCGAACAGGACCAGCGCCAGACGGTCGAGCGTGTGCTGGATTTCCACCGCGAGCGGTGCCCGGTGGCTCGGACCATCGGCGGCTGCGTGGAGATCGAGACCGCCGTGGAGTACGTGAGCTGATGGGGCACCCGCTCGAGCTGCTACGCGACGTGGCCCGCGACGAGTGGTCCGACCCGGTGGAGACGGCACGATCGGCCGCCCAGGGGCTGCTCGCCCTGGCCCATCAAGCCCATGAGGAGTGGGGGCGCCAGGGCCTTCGGGCCGCCTACATGTTGCGCGAGGCGCGCCCGGACAGCCCGCTGCTGCTGGCCGTCACCCAGTCGGCGCTGGCCTCCGACCCCGCACCGGCGGCCGAGGGGCTGCGGCGCGCCCTGGCTGCACTGGACGATCGGACCTGGACCGCCGAGCTGGGACTGGCCATAGCCCACCACCCCAGCCTGGGCATCACTTCCCTGGCCAGCGAGGTGCTGGAGGTGCTGGAGGCGGCGGCCCGGCTGGCAGAGTCCACCGCCCAGCTCTACACCGACCGCCGCGCGGTCGCCCGGGGCCTCGGCTACCTACGCCTGGTGGTGGAGGTGGCACCCCCGGAGGAGGCCGAGGCGCTGGTGGCGGTGGCGGTGGCAGTGGACGGCTCGACCATCTGGACCACCGAGCGCACCGCCGATGTGGCCTTGGCGGCGTCGGTGCGCCGGCGGCGGATCGTGCCGGTGGCCCATCCCCTGGCACGGCTCTCCCCCCTCAACCGGGCCGCCTTCCGCCCCTCGCCGGGCATCGTTGACGTCGCCTTGCCGGAACCCCACCCCTAGGACCCTGCTCGATCTAGGGGGCCAGGCGCTCCATCCTCCAGGTGCCGTTGCTCAGGCTGGAGTAGCGGAGGCGGTCGTGCAATCGATCGGGGCGGCCCTGCCAGAACTCGCAGGTAACCGGGCGCAGCCGGTAACCACCCCAGTAGGGAGGACGAGGAACCTCTCGGTCCTGGTACTCGGCTTCCATGCCGGCCATGCGCCGCTCCAGCTCCTCCCCGGAAGCCACCACCCGGCTCTGAGGTGATGCCCAGGCGCTCAGCTGGCTCTGGCGAGGCCGCGTTCGGAAATAGGCGTCCGACTCTTGGGGGGTGGTCCTTTCCACGCTGCCCTCACAGCGCACCTCCCGCTCGAGCTCCACCCACCGCAGGGCGATGGCCGCCCAAGGGTTCTCGGTCAGCTCCCGGGCCTTGCGGCTCTCATAGTTCGTGTAGAAGACGAAGCCGTGCCGGTCCACCTCCTTCAACAGCACGCTTCGGATCGAAGGCTTCCCGTCTCGAGTGGCAGTGGCGAGCGTCATGGCGTGAGGCAGGGGCAGGCCTGCTCGCTGGGCCTCCACGAACCACCTGCGGAACTGCTCGATGGGATCGGGAGCGGCCTCGCTCTCCCTGAGAGCTCTCGTGGCTTCCATGGCGGGGCTCCCCCGTGTGTCTTCCGCTCCGGGACCACGCTACCGGGGCGATTACATTCCTCGGGTGCAACCCAGCGAGGCCCCTCCCACCTGGTCGCCAACCCGCCCCACCATCACCGGCTGGCTGCTCTACGACCTGGCCAACACCATCTTCGCGCTGGGAGTAGCCGGCCTCTACTTCCCCATCTGGGTGGTGAGCGACCAGGGTTGGCCGGACGCCGCCATCAGCATGGCCACCTCCAGCGCCATGGCCGTAGTGATCGTCGCCGCCCCCTGGCTGGGCGCCCGCTCCGACCACATAGGCCGGCGGCTTCCCTACCTGAGGAGCACCACGGTGCTGGCGGTGGCCGCCACCTTCCTGCTGGCCACCGTTTCGGTGCCTCTCTCGCTGGTGCTCTTCGCGCTGGCTTTGGTGGGATTCCACCTCGGCTCGGTGCTCTACGACGCCCTGCTCCCCGACGTGAGCCGCCCCGACAACCGAGGGTGGATCTCCGGGATGGGGGTGGGTGCCGGCTACGTCGGCTCGTTCATCGCAGTGGGCGCCGGAGCCCTGGTCCGCAGCTCCTTCGGCTTGGAGGCGGTCTTCAAGGTCATGGCAGCCCTCTTTCTGCTGATGGCGCTGCCGGCCTTCGTGCTGATCCGGGAGCGGCCGCGGCCCCGGCGCAGGGGCCCGCCGCCCGCCCCTGGCGACGCCCTCGCCCAGCTCTTGCGCTCGTGGCGCCGCGCCCGCCGGCATCCGGGCACCGTCCGCTTCCTGACGGCCCGCTTCCTGTACACCGACGCCATCAACACGGTGATCCTCTTCCTGGCCGTCTTCGCGGTAGAGGAGGTGGGCTTCACCACCAGGCAGGTCGAGCTGTTGCTCCCACTGGCGATCACCTCGGCGGTGGTGGGAGGGGTGGCGACCGGCCGCAGTATCGACGTGCTGGGACCGCGTCGCTGCCTCCACGGGGCGCTCTACCTGTGGATGGGGGCGCTGGCACTGGGCATCGCCGCTGCCCTCGCTCAAGCCGAGGCCCTGGCCTGGGTAGTGGGGGTGGCGGGTGGCTTCGCTCTGGGGGCGACCGGAGCCTCCGACCGCGTCTACATGGCGCGGATCTCCCCGCCCCGCTTTCTGGGCGAGTTCTTCGGCCTCTACGGCATCGTGGGTCGCTTCGCCACCATCCTGGGCCCGCTGGTCTGGGCACTGGTGGTCGACGCCCTCCAGCTCGGTCGGGTGGCGGCCATGGCCGTGTTGCTGGGCTTCTTGCTGGCGGCCCGGCTCATCCTGAGCGGCGTCAGCGACGCCGATCGGGCCTGGGGCCTCGGCGACCGAGAGGAGGCGCCGGCCTGAGGCGCCTCGCACCGAGGGCGGCCCAAGCGGCCACCGCCGCCGAGGAGTTGGCGACGGCATGGACGAGGAAGGGCGCCACGATGCCGCCCGTGAGGATACGCAGGACGCCCAAGCCCATGCCGGCCAGTGACGCCAGCATGATCACCACGGCCACCAGCAGCAGCCGCTGCGAGCGGACCCCATTGATGCGCAAGGTGCGCTCGGTGGGAACGATGTGCCATAGGCCGAAGGCGAGGCCGGTGCCCACCAGGGCCCATCCGGCCGGCCGTTGCTGCACCCACAGCCCGTAGAGCACCCCGCGGAAGGCCACCTCCTCGAGAAGCACCGTGCCCAACGGGATCCGCACCAGTGCCCGGTAGAGCAGCTCTCCGGCGCCGACGCCCGCCAGGCGCCGGTCGGCGAGCAGCGGACGGACGGCGGGGAGCAGCCAGGCCAGTGCCAGCGCGGCGACGATGCCGAGGGCGACGGCTCCTCCCCAGGTCAGGCCGGGGACCAGTCCGGCCAGTCCCAGGTCCTCCCACGAGAGCCCTCGGGCCCGGCTGAGCAGGAGCAAGGCCGCCGCCATGGTGAGGTTCACCGGCACGTAGAGCCGCCGCCGCTCCAGCCCCAGCAGGCTGAGCGCCGAGTTGTACACGACCAGGAGGCCCGCCAGTGCCAGGACGAGGGCCATCTCTTCTCCCCCTCGACTTACGCCACGATCAGTCGGTGATGCGCAGCGCCACCGCCGGCTTGATGCGGCTGGCCTGCTGGGCCGGCCAGCCGGTGGCCAGCAAGGAGGCGACCAGGGTGAGCACGAGCAGCACGGCCAGCTCCCCCCACGGCACGGCGAACTGCACTCGCAGGTCTCCGAAGATTTCGGCGTTGGTGACCAACTGGTAGGAGGTGATCACCGCCAGGGCCGCCCCGATCAGGATGCCCTCCAGGGCGACGAACCCCGACTCGAGCAGGAAGGACCGCCGCACCTGCTCCGGCTGGAAGCCCAGGCTGCGCAGCAGCCCGATCTGGCGGCGGCGCTCCCTCAGGGCGCGCACCATGATGACTCCCAGCCCGGAGATGCCCACCACCAGGCCCAGGGCTAGGTAGCCCTGCATGAGCCGGAAGAACTGCAGGTTGGCCTGCTGGCTGTCGGCCACGATGGCCCGGAAGCTCTCCGCCTGCACCCCGTAGCGGATGTAGTCGGCCTCCAGGTCGGCGGCTACGTCCTCCCCATCGGCCCCCGGGGCGAGTTCTACGTACGCTCGATTGGGCGCCGCCCGCTCTCCCAGCACCTCGGCGACGCTGCCGGCGGAGGCGAATGCGCCCGAGAATGCGAAGCCGCCCAGAGTCTGTGCCACCACCCGGCGCGCCAGCACCCTTC
>JALYHC010000156.1 GCA_030776765.1 Actinomycetota bacterium
GTTGCGCGCCAGGTACCGCTCGATGGCCGGCCGCGCGTCGGCGCTGCTCGTGCCCACCCCCGGCATAGCCTCCCAGGGCCCAGCACCTGCTGGTAGTCGTCAGGGGTGAGCTCGCTGATCGAGACCAGCCCCTCCCGGAGCTCCCTCACGCGATGCTCGGCAGGCCCTCCGGCTGCTCGTCGGGCGCCTCGTACCAGGAGTACATGTAGTCGGGGTCGTCCACGTCCCGCGCCAGGCGGGAGAGCCGCAACGGGCGGAAGGTGTCGCACATCACCGCCAGCTCCTCGGTCTCGGTGGCCCCCAGCGCCTTCTCGGCCAGGCCCGGCTGGGGCCCGTGGGGGATCCCCGAGGGGTGCAAGGTGATGGAGCCGACGTCCACGCCCCGCCTGGAGCCGAAGTTGCCGGAGACGTAGTAGATCATCTCGTCGGAGTTCAGGTTGGAGTGGTTGTAGGGGATGGGCACCGCCTGGGGGTCCCAGTCGAGCTTGCGGGGGCAGAAGGAGCAGATGACGAAGGCCTGTCCCTGGAAGGTCTGATGGGCGGGAGGCGGCTGGTGGAGTCGCCCGGTCTTCGGTTCGAAGTCGGCGATGTTGAAGGTCCAGGGGTAGACGTAGCCGTCCCAGCCCACCACGTTGAAGGGGTGGTAGTCGAGCAGGTAGGTCTGGTAGCCGTCCCGCACCCGCACCTTCACCTGGAACTCACCCTGCTCCACATGAGTCTCCAGCTCCGCGGGGGGATGGATGTCGCGGTGGTAGTAGGGGGCGTGCTCCATCAGGTTTCCGTACTCGTTGCGATACCGCCTGGGAATCTCGATGGGACCCGGTGAGGTGAAGACCAGGTAGCGCTGGCGACCCTCGGGGGCCAGGCGGTAGGTGGTGCCCCTCGGGATCACCAGGTAGTCGCCTTGCCGGTAGGGCAGGTGGCCGAAGATGGTCTCTAGGGTGCCGGAGCCTTGGTGAACGAAGACCACCTCGTCACCCTCTCCATTGCGGTAGAAGTAGGACATCTCCTGCTCTGGCAGGCAGAACCAGATCTCCACGTCGTCGTTCCACATCAGGAGCTGGCGTCCCTGGATCGGGTCGCCCTGCTCGGCGAGCTCCCGGGTGTCGAGCAGGTGGTGCTGGTGGACGTCCGGCACCCACTCCTCCCGCCTGATGGGCTGGAACTTGCCCACCTCTTTGACTCGGCAAGGAGTCTGCAGGTGATAGAGGATGGAGTAATTGCCCGAGAAGCCCTCCAGGCCCATGACCTCCTCGGTGAGCAGCTTCCCGTCCCGCCAGAGCTGGGTGTGCCGCTTGGCGGGTACGTCCCCTCGGCGTTGGTAGGTAGGCATGTCCACTCCTTCCGGTCGTTCTCTACTTGGTACCCTACCTACCCTGTGGAGGCTGTTCCCTCCGATGCCCGCCGAGCGCTCCTCACCGACCTCATCGACGACGCCGGCCTGTTCCCGCCGGCCTCGCTCCCCCTGGAGGAGGCGGTGGCTTCCCATCGAGATCATCGATCCGGGGAGCAGGCGTGGATGCTGGCCCGTTTCATCTGTCCGGCTTCCCGGCTGGAGGAGCTGCTGAGCTGGGTGGACGGCGAGGAGCCGTGGAGGGTGAGCGTGCTTCTGCGGGCACCCGGTGAGCGGCCCTGGCTCAGTGAGATGCAGGACGGGCTCGACCTGGCCCGCTCGTTCGCCGAGCAGGCGCAGAAGGCTGCTCGCCTGGAGCTGGTAGAGGCCGCTCTTCCCGCCGGGGGGGCGGGAGAACAGGCTCCGGCCGTCCGCGCCTTCCTCCAGCTCTTGGAGGGAAGCGGCCTGGGCGCCGCCCCCTTCTTGGAGGTCGCGCTCGGGGAAGGATGGGAGAGGGAGCTGCCGCCCGCCCTCGAGGCGCTGGCCCAGGCCGGCTCGGGCGCCAAGCTGCGCTGCGGGGGGCCTACCTCGGCCTCGTTCCCCTCACCGCGGCAGGTAGCGGCCTTCATCTCCACCTGCCAGGGCCTGGGAGTGCCGCTCAAGGCCACCGCCGGCCTCCACCATCCCTTCCGCCACACCGATCCCCGCACCGGCTTCACTCACCACGGCTTCTTGAACGTGGTCGGTGCGGCAGTCCTTGCCCATGGCTTGCAGCCGGACGTCGAAGAGCTGACGTCGCTGGTGGCCGACGAGGAAGCCGGGCATTTCGCGCTGAGCGCCGACGGCTTTCTCTGGCAAGACCTGAAGGTGGATGGCCAGGCCATCGGCCGAGCTCGCCGGGACTTTCTCATCTCCTACGGGAGCTGCAGCTTCCACGAGCCTGTGGAGGACCTGCTGGAGCTGGGCCTGCTGCCCCCAAGTTGAGTCAAGTTAGTGCAGGCCGACCCCACCACCGACCCCCGGCTGCGCTCCTGGGTGCCGGTCCCCCAGGGCTCGGACTTTCCCATCCAGAACCTGCCGTTCGGGGTCTTCCTGCCTGGGGGCGGGCAACCACGGGTGGGAGTGGCAATCGGAGAGTGGGTGCTCGACCTGGCGGTGCTGGAGGAGGGCGGCCTGCTGCCCTCGGGCCTGCCGCAGGCCACCTTCGCCACCGCCAGCCTCAACCCATTCATGGCCCTGGGCCGCTCCGCCTGGCGGGAGGTGCGGGAACGCCTATCGGGGCTGTTGCGGGAGGGGAGCGAGCAGCCACTCACCCGGGCGGCGCTGGTGCCTTGCGAGGAGGTGGAGCTCCTGCTCCCGATTGAGGTGGCGGACTACGTCGACTTCTATTCCTCCCTCGAGCATGCCACCAACATGGGGAAGATGCTCCGGCCGGACTCGGAGCCGCTACTCCCCAACTGGCGCTACCTGCCGGTCGGCTACCACGGCCGCTCGGGGACGGTGGTGGTGAGCGACACTCCCGTGCTGCGCCCCCGCGGCCAGGTGAAGCCGCAAGGGCAGCCGCCCGAGTTCCGGCCCACCCGGATGCTGGACGTCGAGCTGGAGGTGGGTTTCATCGTCGGCGTCGGGAACGCGCTGGGCCGGCCCATCCCGCTCGACCAGGCGACCGATCACGTCTTCGGCATGGTGCTGGTCAATGACTGGAGCGCCCGGGACATCCAGAGCTGGGAGTACGTGCCGCTGGGCCCCTTCTTGGGCAAGTCCTTCGCCACCTCCATCTCCGCCTGGGTGGTGACCCTCGATGCCCTCCGGCCCTACCGGGTGCCGCCACGGGTGCAGGAGCCGCCCCCCCTCGACTATCTCGACGGGGGTGAGGACTGGGCCTACGACATCCATCTGGAGCTCGCCCTGGGCAGCGAGTCGATGGGTGAAGTCGACGTGGTGTCCCGGACCAGCTCTCGCAACATCTACTGGACCATCGCCCAGCAGCTCGCCCACCTCACCGCCAACGGCGCTCGCGTACGGCCCGGCGACCTGTGCGCCTCCGGCACCGTGTCGGGATCGGACCCGGGCTCCTTCGGCAGCCTCATGGAGCTGACCTGGCGGGGCGACCGGCCGCTGCCCCTCTCCGACGGCTCGCAGCGCACCTTCCTGGAGGACGGCGACACGGCGGTCCTGCGAGGCTGGTGCGAGAACGACGAGGTGCGCATCGGCTTCGGGGAGGTAAGGGGGCAGGTGGTGGGGGCCCGGTTGTAGCCTGGTGGCGAGGAGGGACGGTGCCGCTCAACTTCGACCTGGCCGGCAAGGCCTATCCCCAGCAGGAGGTGAGGGTGGAGGCCGGCCGGATCGAGGCGTATGCCCGGGCCACCCAGGACCACAACCCACGCTATTTGGGGGCCGACGAGCAGATCTCCCCACCCGTGTTCGCGGTGGTCCCGGCCTTTCCGCTGATGGTGAGCATCGCCGCCGACCCCGAGCTGGGGCTGGACGACCCGCTGAAGATCCTCCACAGCGCCCAGGAGTTTCGCTACCACCGGCCCATTAGGGCCGGCGAGATCCTGGTGCTGAGCCCCACCCTGGAGAGGGTGGAGGACCGGGGAAGGAACGCCGCTTTCGTTGTCAGGATCGATGCCACCGCTCGGGACGGTGAGCCGGTGGTGGACCAGTGGTGGACGCTCTTCGTGCGCGGGGCGGGGGGTGGTGGGGCCCGGAGCGCCCCCAAGCCGGACCCTCCCACCAGGGCGGACCAGCTGGCCACCTTCAGCCAGCAGATTGAGCAGGACATGCCCTCCCGCTATGCGGAGGTGTCGGGCGATCACAACCCCATCCATCTCGACGACCAGGTTGCCCGGGCCGTAGGCCTGCCAGGGGTGATCAACCATGGCCTGGGCACCCTGGCCCTGGTGAGTGGCGGGCTGGTGGAGCATGCGGCAGGCGGCCGCCCCGAGCTCCTGGCCCGGCTGCTGGCTCGCTTCACCGCCCCGGTCGTCCCCGGCGACCGGCTGTCGACGGAGGTGTGGGGGACCAGCCATCCCGGCATGTGCGTGTACGAGGTCAACCGGCCGGACGGCCGGCCGGCGGTGGTGGGGGAAGTCGAGATCCGGGGAACCTCCTGATGGTCCGCCTGCGCCTCTTCGCCAACCTGCGCGAGGCCGCCGGGGAGTCGGAGCTCGAAGCGGTTGGGTCGACGGTCGGCGAGGTGCTGGCCGACGCCGGCCGACGGTGGGGGCAGAGCTTCGCTGCCGGCGTGGAGCACGCTCAGGTATGGGTCAACGGAGAGCCGGCCCAAGCAGACACCCCCGTCGAGGAAGGAGATGAAGTGGCTCTCATCCCCCCCGTCTCCGGGGGGGCGCTCCCCATCCGCTCGCCAGGCGTCCTGGAGGCGGCCCTGCTGGTGGGCCTCCTGGCGGCCGTCGTGGTAGCCAACGCGCTCTCGCTAGAGGTCTTCATCGGGGTGATGGTGGCGGTGGTGGGGCTGTGGGTTTGGGACGTCTCGCACATGTCCACGAGGGGGCCCGCTGGACGTCAGGCCCTGCTCGACCCGTGGCCGGTGCTGCTGGCGGTCCTGCTCGGGGCCACCATCCCCTACCGGTTTGGGCTGGCCGGACTGGGTGCGGTGGCGGCGGTCGTGGTGATGATGGCCCTGGCTTTGGCAATGCTTCGCCCACAGGGGCGCTCGCTTCCCCTGCTGGGGGCGACCTTCGCCGCCGGCTTGCTGGTGGCGCTGGCGGTGGGATCGCTGGTGGTGATCCGCCTCGGCCCAGAGGGGGAGGAGCGCGTCAATGCCTTCCTCTTGGTGGTGACGGCGGCCGTGGCGGCGAGGGCCCTGTTGGTCCGTTACCCGGGAGTGCCTCTGCTCGACCCGCTCACCGGCAGCTCCCTGGCGGCGGTGGCATTCGCCGCCGGAGCCGCCTTGCTGTGGGTGCCGCAGGTGCTGACCATGCTGCTGGTGGGCGTGTACGTGGCGATGGCGTTGATCGCCGGGCGCTCCTTCGGCAGTCTCCTGCGGGTGGGCGAGGTCTACCTGATCGAGCCGGTACCGGGCACCCTGGCCCCCCTCGACGGCCCCCTGATGGCCGCCGCCGTGCTCGCGCCGACACTGACCCTGCTCTTGTAGGTTCCAGCGAGACCTAAGGCTGGGCTGACGCGTGGCGCGCCACTATTGCCGAAAGTTCGCCTACCTGGAGTTCGCCAGGAGCGGTCAAGCTCACGGCATCCCTTGCCGAAGGAAGACCTCCTCCCCTCACTCCCGGGTTCGAAGGAGTGGTTTCATGGTGAGGCTTCCCCGCTCAGGGCCCCCGAACTAGCCTGACTCGGCTATGAGCAGGACCGCCGGTTGGACCTTCGTCGCCCTGTCGCTGGTTGCCTGGCTCATGGTCGGCACCTCGCCCGCTCTCTCACAGACCAAGGACGACGTCGAAGAGGCCGAACGCAAGGCCGACGAGGCCTTGGCGAGGCTCAACGAAGTGGGCGCCCATCTGGAGGAAGCGGTGGCGCACTACGCCCAGGTCAACGGCGAGCTGGAAGAGGTCAGCTTCCGGGTGGTGCGGATGACGGACGCCATCACCGATTACGAGGCGCAAGTGCGCGACCTGCGCCAGCGGGTGCACAGCCGGGCGGTGGAGGCCTACATCGAAGGGGGGGCGGGCATCATCGAGCTGGTGCTCGAGGCCTCCTCGGTGAACGACGTGCTGGCCGGCCAGGAGTTCCTGCAGCAAGCCGCCGAGCAGGACTTGGGCGCCGTCCAGGACCTCACCGCCACCCGAGCGCAGATGGACCAGCTGCGCGGGCAGCTCGAGGAGGACCAGGCGCGGCTCCAGGTGCTCCGGGAAGAGGCTCTGGGGGCCAAGGCCGAGTTGGAGGGCCTGCTGGCGGAGGTGGACGCCCTCTACCGGCAGGCGAAGGCCGAGCACCAGGAGGTCGTTGAGCAGTATGAGGCCGAGCAACGGCGGCTGAGGCTGGCGGCGCTGGCCCGCAGCATCGGGGCGGCGGCCGGAGCACCCGCCGCCACCACCCCGGGGTTCGTCTGTCCCATGTCGGGCTTCTTCATCAATGACTGGGGTTTACCCCGCTCGGGGGGGCGCACCCACAAGGGAACCGACATGTTCGCTCCCTACGGACAACCGATGGTGGCGGTGGCCGACGGGTCGGTGCAGGTGCGCAATGGGGGCTTGGGGGGCCTCTCCATTTGGCTGCAGTCCGACTACGGCACCGCCTACTACTACGCGCACCTGAGCGGTGTGGCGGTGGGAAGCGGGTCCCGAGTGGCCAAGGGCCAGGTGATCGCCTACAACGGGAACTCCGGGAACGCCTCGGGCGGGACGCCCCACCTGCACTTCGAGATCCACCCGGGTGGGGGAGGAGCGGTGAACCCGTATCCTACGTTGGCCAGCCACTGCTGACAGGAAGGATCATGCCAGGCATCAAGGGCGAGCGCCGCCGCCGAATCGACCAGATCCTCGACCTCCGCTTCCAGGCGGGCCTGCCGAGCCTCTCGCTCGACGAGCTGCGAGAGCGCCGGCGTCTATGCGACGAGGTGGAGACCGAGCTCTCCTTCTACCGCCGGCTGCTGCACGGCCGCATGGACCTGCTGGCCTTCGAGCTGCGACGCCGCCGCGGCGAGGAAAGCCGCAGCCTGATCGAGGCTCTCCCCGAGATCCTGGCGGCCGGCGAGCGAGGCAGCGGGCGGATCGGGCGCCTTCCCCAGGTGCTCGCTCCCGACCTTCCCCTGGAGGGGCGGCGCCACATCGACAGGGTGCTGGCCGACGACTTTCTGGCTCGCCTCCCCCAAGTTGAAGAGGAAGAGCTGCAGGACATCCAATCCGAGCTGGCCGAGGTGGAGTCGGAGGTCTCCGGTCAGCGCCGCTCCGTCCAGCAGGTCTTCGACCTGATCCAGGCTGAGATCACCCGGCGGTACAAAGAGGGCCGGGCCGACGTCGAACAGCTGCTCGACCAGCCCTGAGGCCGTGCCGGCCCGGGTGGAGCGGTGCGGCCTGGTCGAGTGCCACCATGAAGGAGCCGAGTGCGGCGTGGTTGGGCGCGGCCGATTGATGGTGGGGTGGGGAGAAGTGAAGCGGCCCTTCTACCTGCGCTCTGCGTGGGGGGCGCTCGCCGATGGGCATGTCGAGGGAGCCTTGCCATCGTGGCCCCTTTCATGACAGACCGCCATGTCTCCCCCGATGAGGCTCTGCGATGATCGGCCGGGTCGCCTACCTGAGCGTGCACACCTCCCCGCTCGCCCAGCCCGGCGTGGGTGACGCCGGGGGGATGAACGTCTACATCGACGAGCTGGCCCGCACCATGGCCGGCCGTGGGATCACCGTCGACGTCTTCACTCGCGCCGCTACCCGCGCCTGGCCTGCCGAGGTGGAGGTGTTCCCCGGTTACCGGGTGGTGCACGTCCCGGCCGGGCCGCGGCGCCCGCTCGGCTTGCCCGCCCTGGCCGGCCGGGTGGGAGCCTTTGCGGAGGGAGTGGTGGCCTGGTCGGAGCGGGAGCAGGCGAGCTACGACATCATCCACAGCCACTACTGGCTGTCCGGCTGGGCGGGTGTGCTGGTCAAGAAGGCCCTCGACGCCCCGCTGGCCAACTCCTTCCACACCTTGGGTCGGGTAAAGGACGCCCATCGGGTTCCTGGGGAGCCCCCCGAGAGCTTGCTGCGCATCGCCGCCGAACAGGAGGTGATCGACCGCTCCGATTGCCTGATCAGCTCGACGCCCGCCGAGGCGGACGACCTCTTGGAGCGGTACGGGGCGGACCCGGCCAAGGTCTGCGTATCTCCACCGGGAGTCGACCACGAGGTGTTCGTTCCCGGGCCCAAGGCGCAGGCGCGGCGCTTCCTCGGCCTGGGCGACCAGCCCCTGCTGCTCTTCGTGGGCCGCATCCAACCTCTCAAGGGCCTGGATGTTGCGGTGGGGGCTCTGGAGATGCTGGTCGAGGATATCCCTTCGGCCCGCATGCTGGTGGTAGGTGGACCGAGCGGCCGGCGGGGCGCCGCCGAGCTGGAGCGGGTGCGCCGGCGCATCGAGCGAGCCGGGCTGCAGCGCCAGGTCACGTTCCTGTCGCCCCAAGTTCACCACAGCCTGGCGACCTTCTACCAGGCGGCCGACGCGCTGCTGGTGCCCTCGCGAAGCGAGTCCTTTGGCCTCGTCGCCGTCGAGGCCCAGGCATGCGGCCTGCCGGTGGTGGCCGCCAAGGTGGGCGGCCTCGCCTACGTGGTGGAGG
>JALYHC010000157.1 GCA_030776765.1 Actinomycetota bacterium
AGCCTCAGCTACGGGGCCGACGTGGTGGGGGTCGAGCCCATTGCCGGCCGGCGCCGCCTGGCCGAGGTGGCCGGGGCGGTGGCGGTGGAGGCCGAGCCCCAAGCCGTTCGCCAGGCGCTGGGGGACCGCCCGCCGCACGTGGTGGTGGCTTGCACCGGGGCGCCCGGCGCCCTCGAGCTGGCCTTCGAGCTGGCCGGCCCGGCCACCACCGTGCAGCTGTTCGCCCCAAGTGGCCTGGGAGCCCGCCTGCCGGTGGAGGTCAACCGCTTGTTCTTCGAGGAGATCACCGTGCAGGCCAGCTATTCGGCCGGGCCCGCCGATACCCGCATCGCCCTCGAGCTGCTCGGGCGGGGCCAGGTGAGCGCCGAAGGCCTTATCACGCACCGCTTCCCTCTCTCCCGGACCGGCGAGGCCTTGCGCGCCGCCAAGTCCGCCCCCGGAGTGGTCAAGGTGGTGGTGGAGGGGACGGGCTGATGAGGGCGGCGGTCCTGCATGGCCTCGGCGACCTGCGGGTGGAGGAGGTGCCCGACCCGCGGGCCGGGCCGGGCGAAGTGGTCGTGAGCATCGAGGCCGCCCTCACCTGCCAGACCGACGTGAAGGCGTACCGGCGGGGCCATCCCACCTACGTCCGGCCTCCCGGGGTCTTCGGGCACGAATTCGCCGGCAGGGTGGCGCAGCTCGGCCACGGCGTGGACGGCTTCTCACTGGGGGAGAGGGTCTTCCCGTCCAACTCGGCGCCGTGTGGGCAGTGCTTCTACTGTATGCGGGGCTCGTATGCGCTCTGTGAGGACCTCCAGTTCCTCTTTGGTGGCTTCGCGGAAGCGATCCGGGTGCCGGCGCGCCTCGTGGAGCGCAACCTCCATCGGTTGCCCGATCATCTGCCCGTCCCCGTGGCAGCCTTGGCCGAGCCGTTGGCGGCGGCGGTGAAGGCGGTGAGTCGGGCCGACCTGGGTGCCAACGTGAGGCAAGGGGCGGAGGTGGCGGTGCTCGGGGCGGGTGCCCTGGGCGTCATGCTCACCGCCTGCCTGGCGGCCGAGGGCGCCCGGGTGCTGGTGGTGGACCCGCACAAGGAGCGCCTGGCGCTGGCCGAGCAGTTCGGGGCCGCCGGCACACAGGTGGCGGCCAAGGACTCCTCCGACGTCGAAGCAGTGCGCGGCTGGGCGAACGGGGGACGCGGGCCCGACCACGTCTTCGAGGCGGTTGGGAGCGTGGCCGCCTGGGAGCTGGCGGTGGAGATGGTCCGGCCGGGCGGGACAGTGCACCTGTTGGGAGGGTGCCCCTCGGAGAGCCGCTTCTCGCTGCGCACCTTCCGGCCTCACTATGAGGAGGTGCGCCTGCAGGGCAGCTTCCACCACGACCCGGCGATGGTCCGCCGCGCCCTTGGCCTGCTGGCGACCGGCCTGCAACCGTGGGAGCTCCTCCTGGGACCTCAGGTGGCGCTCGGCGAGCTGGCAGCGGTGCTGGACGGCTCTTTGCATGCCGACGCTTCCAAGGTGGTGGTGAGGCCGTGACCGCGCCCCTACAGGCCCTATGGCAACGACAGCAACGCCTCGGCGGTCTCCCGCTCTGTGACCAACCCCTTCACCAGGCCGGCTCGTGCCGCCGCCCGGATGGCGGGCACCTTCTCCAGGCCGGCCGCCACTGCCAGCACCAGCTTGGCGGCCTGCAGGTCCTGGAGGCTGAGCCCGATGGGGAGGCGCTCCTCGAAAGCGAGCGGCCGTCCCTCGGCGTCGATGAAGTGGCCCAAGATGTCCCCCACGGCCCCACGCCCCACCAGCCGTCGCATGTCCTCCACCGTGAGGATCCGGTTGGTAACCAGCGGGGAGTCCGGGGTCATGGCGCCGATGGAGACCACTGTCGCATCGGCACGGCGGGCAGCCTGCAGGGCATCGGCGACCGCCTCGCTCTGCAGCAAGGTCCTCGCCATGGCGGCACTGGGCACATAGGCGGGGGCCGGAATGTGAACCACGTCGGCGGCGAACGCCCGACCCAGTGCCCGAGCCACCTCCACCGCGGGGGCGCCCTCCCGCCAGGGAGAGTGCCCCACTGCATCGACGATGGTCACCCCTCGAGTGGCCCGCTTGCGAATATGTGGCAGCATCTCCCGCAGGGTGCGCCCCCAGCCCACCGCAACCGTGCCCGGGCCACGGGCCACCAGATCCTCCACGACCCGGGCGGCCGCACGAGCGGCGGCGGACATGGGGGTCTGTGCCGGAGTGGGGAGGGCCACCGTAGCCGTGGCCAGAGAGAAGTCGGAGAGCAGGCCGTGCTCCAGTGCGGCGGCCTCGGGAAGCGGCTCGGTGACGCGGATCTCGACGATTCCTTCCTCCTCGGCCTGTCGCAAGGCGCGGCTGATGGTGGAGCGGGAGACGCTCAGGCGCTCCGCCACCTCCTCCTGGGTGAGGCGGTCGACGTGGTAGAGCCAGGCGGAGTGGACGAGCAGTCGGTGGCGGGCGGTTTCCATCGGGATAGTGTGGCCCGGCCCTGCACAAATATCCATTCGCTGCACAGATGTGAATAGTCGTGAGAGAAGGAGAGGCCGATGGATGAGTGGCAGGAGGACGTGCATCGGGCCGCAGCCGGCATCCGTCGTCGGGTTCTGGAGCACACCGTGCGCAACCACGGCGGCTATCTGTCCCAAGCCTGCTGTTCGGCCGAGATCCTGGCCACGCTCTACCTCAAAGTCATGGACCTGGGGCCGTCGGAGGGCCCTTCGGTGCCCGCCGGATTCCCGGGAGTGCCGGGCCCCGCCGACTCCCGTACCACGGGGGCGGCCTACAACGGCGCCCCCGACCCGGACAAGGACCGCTTCCTCCTCTCACCGGCCCACTACGCCCTGGTCCTCTACGCCGCCCTCATCGAGGCGGGCCGGCTCGCCGAGGAGGGGCTGGAGCACTTCAACCGGGACGGCTCCAACGTGGAGATGATCGGAGCGGAGCACTCTCCCGGCATGGAGGCCACCACCGGCTCTCTCGGCCAGGCCCTCTCGGTGGGGATCGGACGCGCGCTGGCCAGGAAGCGCAGAGGACATCGGGGCCGCATCTGGGTGATGATGTCCGACGGTGAGCTGCAGGAGGGCCAGACCTGGGAGGCGCTGCAGGCAGCGGCGAACTTCCACCTGGGCAACCTGGGGGTGTACCTGGACGCCAACGGCTTCCAGTGCGACGGTCCGGTGGGCTGGGTGATGGAGATCGAGCCGATCGCCGACAAGGTGCGTGACTTCGGCTGGCGAGTGGTGGAGGTGGATGGCCACGACGTGGAGGCTCTCTACCAAGCCTCGCTCGAGAAGGAGCCCGACCGGCCACTGCTCGTGCTGTGCCGCACCCGCCCCTGGGAGGGCATCCCCTCCCTCAAGGACCGCTACCCCCGCTTCCACTACGTGCGCTTTCGCCAGGGGGAGGCCGAGGCCGCCCTCTCGGACCTCGGCCTGAAGGACATGGCGAAGGAGGTGGCGGGGTGATCGAGAAGGTCACGCGGCCGTTCGCCAAGGCCTTCGTCGACTATGCCCAACACCGCCCGGAGGTGCTCTGCCTGTCGGCCGACCTCACCTCCTCCTGCGAGGCGGACGACTTCCGCGATGCCTACCCAGAGCGCTTCCTCTCCTTAGGGATGGCGGAGCAGAACATGATGGGAGTGGCCGGGGGGCTGGCCCGGGAGGGCTTCCTTCCCTTCATCACCACGTTCAGCGTCTTCATCACCCGCCGGCCCTACGACCAGCTGGCCATGTCCGTCGCCTACCCCAACCTGCCGGTGAGAATGATGGGGTTCCTGCCGGGCCTCACCACTCCGGGCGGCGTGACACACCAGGCCATCGACGATGTGGCCCTGATGCGAACGCTGCCCAACATGACGGTGCTGGACCTGGGGGACGCCACCGAGGTGGAGAGCGCCTTGGCGCTCTTCGACCAGATCGATGGGCCGGTCTTCTGCCGCATGCTGCGGGGAGAAGTGCCTCGCCTATTCGAGGAGCCGCTGGCCCTTGACCGCGCGCGGGTGCTGTCGGAGGGGGACGAGGTGGTGGTGATCAGCTCGGGAATCGGCACCGAGACCACGCTGCCGGCAGTCCACGCCTTGCGAGACGCCGGGGTGGCGGTGGCCCACCTCCACACCGCCACACTCAAGCCCTTCGGCGACCCGGCGGTGGCCGAGGCGCTCGCCCGGGCGCACTACGGGGTGGTGACCGTGGAGAACCACTTGGTGGTGGGCGGGCTGGGCTCGATAGTGGCCGAGCTGATCGCCGAGCAAGGGCTC
The DNA here is from genome assembly GCA_030776765.1 of Actinomycetota bacterium. Lineage (GTDB taxonomy): Bacteria > Actinomycetota > Acidimicrobiia > Spongiisociales > JALYHC01 > JALYHC01. Next base: position 4,252 of record JALYHC010000157.1, read on the forward strand.
GGCCGCCGCCAGGTGCGCGTGGGCATCCAA
>JALYHC010000158.1 GCA_030776765.1 Actinomycetota bacterium
CAGGAACTCCCTCACCCGACGACCCACCCCGGGCGGATCGTCGTACCAGGGGAAGTGCCCGCCACCGTCCACCAGGTGCAGCTCACCTTGCGGCAACCTGCCGGCGAAACGCCTCCAGATCTCCACCCAGCCCACCGGGTCCTCACTGCCGTACACCATGAGGACCGGATGCCCGATGCCGGCCAGCTCATCATCCTCGAAGACCAGACCCGGGCGGAATGCCTTCCCTCTCACCAGGGCACGCACCATGTCCCGCTCGTTGGGCATGGTCCGGGTGAAGCGAGACAGGGCGCCCCGCCAGTCGACATACTCCTCGGGGATTCGGCCGGCATCGAGGCTCGCCCCGTGTCCACTCCTGCGCAGGATCGAACGAACCCTCTTCGGCTTCTCCTGCCCCCGCACCATCAGGGCACCGATCGGCGAGGCGATCAACCGGATGATCGTGGGAACCGGTATCTCCGGCACCAGGGGCCCGCCACCGAAGAGGATCACTCGGTCCACCCGGGAGGGATGCCGTTGGGCCAGCCGGAGCGCCCAGACATCCCCGATCGAAGCACCGGCCACGTGGGTCCGCTCGATACCGAGGACCTCGAGGACGCCGGAAAGGATGTCGGCCGTCACCTCCCCGTAGGCGTGCTCGGTGTAGTCGATCGGTCCGCTCAGCCCGAAGCCCGGTCGATCGACCATGAGGCAACGGAATCCGCTCAACTCGGCCACCAGCGGGGCCCAGTACGGACCGGTGCCGGCCGTACCACCCACGAACAACACCGGGTCCCCCGATCCCGCCTCGACCACCCGGAGGGTGACCGAAGGAGACTCCAGCTCTATGAACCGCTCGGCCGGCTGTAGGCCATACCGATCCCAAAAGGCACGCTCTGCCCGCCGGTAGGCCTCTACTCCGGGGCCCCCCTGGCTACCGCTCACCATCAACTCCTCCTGCTTCCGGGACATAGCGCCTCCCTCCGTTCGAGATTTGGTCGTCATTCCGATCATGGAGGTAGCGGTCGGCGCTGGCCAGTGCAAAGAGTGAACTGCCCGGGCAAGTTCTGGTTCACGATTTGAACTGGCCCTGGCCTTCGATGGGTGAGAGACTGCGCCGATGAGGACATACGGTCAGTTCTGCCCGATCGCCCGGGCCTCCGAGATCCTGGCTCAACGGTGGAACCCGATCATCCTCCGAAACCTCCTCCTCGGGCGGACCACGTTCACTGAGATCGCCGAGGGCGCCCCGGGTCTGTCTCGTGCGCTGCTGACCAAGCGGCTGCGTGAGTTCGAGCGAGCCGGCTTGATTCAGATCACCCCCAAGGCCGACGGTCACGGCTCCCGGTACGAACCGACCCAGGCCGGCCGAGATCTCGAGGCCGTTCTGAGGGCCATGTACGGGTGGGCGGACAAGTGGATGGAGGTGACCCGCCATCACGCCGACCCCGACGCGGTGCTCTGGTCCTGGTGCACCTTCTTCCTACGGCGGGAGTCGCTGCCGGAGGATCGCGTTCTGGTTCGCTTCGAGTTCGCCGGCGACCAACCGGGCTACCGGCGCCGGTTCTGGCTGCTGTTCGAAGACGGGAACGGAGAGGTGTGTCGGACCGACCCCGGATACGAGGAGAGCCTGAGGGTCGTGGTGTACGACCCTCGGACCTTCGCCCGCTGGCACATGGGTCTCGTCGAGTGGAGCGAGGCCCTGCGAGCCGGGGACATCGAGGTCACCGGCCGCCGGGATCTGGCCGCCGCCCTGCCCACCTGGAACGCCGGTCCGGACGAGCACCTCCACCGACGACAGACGGCGGGTGAGGTCCGCACGAGACCCCACTTGGACCTGGACACCCAACGCGCCACTCCCTCTCCCCCGCCTCCGTCGTTCACCGGAGGTGGTGGCCGGGGCGACTCACCGATACCTCATTTCGAGGGGGAGGTGCTGACCCCGGACCAGGAGGGATACGACGAGGCCCGCTCGATCTGGAATGGGGCCATAGACAAGCATCCTCGTTACATCGCCCGATGCCAGAGCGCCTCCGACGTGGCCGCGGTCCTGCGGTTCGCCAGGGAGTCAGGGCTCGACCTGTCGGTCCGGGCCGGTGGTCACGGCGTCGCCGGGACTGCGCTGTGCGACGACGGGGTGGTCGCCGACCTGTCACCCATGAGGCGAATCGAGGTCGACCCGGCGGCCGGGACGGCCCGCGTGGGGGCCGGCGCGCTGTGGGGAGAGCTGGACGCAGCCACCCAGGCCTTCGGGCTTGCCACCACAGGTGGGGTGGTCTCCCACACCGGGGTGGCCGGACTCACGCTCGGTGGCGGGATCGGCTGGTTGATGCGGCGCCACGGCCTCACCATCGACAACCTGGAATCGGCCGAGGTTGTCACCGCCGACGGGACCCGGGTGACCGCCAGCCGGCACGAGCATCCCGATCTGTTCTGGGGCCTGCGGGGAGGCGGCGGGAACTTCGGCGTGGTCACCAGCTTCACCTACCGGCTCCACCGGATCGGTCCCGATGTCCTGGCCGGTCCGGTCTACTGGGCGATGGAGGATGCAGCAGAGGCTCTCGGCTTCTACGCGGAGTACGTCGAGGACGCCCCACCGGAGTCGAACACCCTCGTCTTTCTCCGAAAGGCTCCTCCCGCACCCTTCCTCCCCAAGGAGATGCACGGCCGGCTGGTGTGCGTGATCAACATGTTGTGGACGGGCCGGCCGGAGCAGGCAGCTACCGGCCTGGCTCGCCTGCGGGGCTTCGGCCGTCCTCTCCTCGACCTGGTCGGGGTGCGTCCCTACACCGACCTGCAATCGATGGGGGACGCCTTCGTCCCCCACGGCTGGCACTACTACTGGAAATCGGCCGAGTTGGGACGTCTCGATGAGGGCGCCATCGAGGACATGATCGAGCACGCATCACGAATCGAATCGGCCTGGAGCTATGCGGTCATGTTCCAGCTGGGCGGAGCGGTGGCGGAGGTAGCGGAAGATGCCACCGCCTATCCCGATCGCCAAGCCCGCCACAACCTCAATATCAACGGCGTCTGGCTGCCCCATCAACAGGTGGGCGAGCGAGAAACGGCCTGGACGAGGGAATTCCACTCGGCGATGCGATCTCACAAGACCGGTGCCTACCTGAACTTCCTCGACCGCGACGACGGCGTCGACGCGGTGCGGACCACCTTCGGGGAGGACAAATACCGGCGTCTGATCGAGCTCAAGCGACGCTACGACCCCGACAACGTCTTCAGCTCCAATCACAACATCACGCCTACCCGGCCCGTCGAGCCCGGCCGCCCTGAGACACTCGTCGAGACCGCCGGCTCCTGATCCCTCCGAGACCCGAGCCGGAGGCTCCGGGTTCCCATGCAAGAGATCGCCGTCAGATGCGAGCCCTGCTCGCGAAGGGCGCCGCGACCCTGAGACCGTGCCGTCAGTCGGCAGCATCAGGCCTGGAACGGATCAGCTCGGCGAACTCGAGCGCCTGCTCGAGAGTCGAGGGAGGATCGAAGAGGCGGGGATGGTGACCACCCTCACGAAACCGCTCAGCACCAGCTCGCTGATCCCGAAGGCGCGGTGTGGCGAGAGGACGCTCTCCAGCCACTCCCGATACTCCGCATGACGGGCCGTCCCCTCCTTGTTCGCGTACACGAGGACGTTGACGTCAGGAAGGAGCATCCTCCTCCATGAGGCTCAGCAGGGCGGCACTGTCGTCGAGGTTGACGCCTGGCCGGGGCGCGGGC
>JALYHC010000159.1 GCA_030776765.1 Actinomycetota bacterium
GTACCCAAGGATCGGGGGTAGCAGGTCCGGATGGGAGGCCACCCAGCCCTCGGGCGAGCCGAACGCCTGCCGGTCGGCCTCGCTCAGGAACCGGTAGGAAGCGTCCAGGTCACCGGACATCTCCGCGTCGAGGAACCCCTCGACGGCGGCCTGTGCACTGGCGACGGCAGCCGAGGGAACCGGTTCTTCCACCGGTTCTTCTTCAGGGACCACCTTGCTGCTGGGAGGCGGGGGCGTTGGCGAAGCCAGCTCGAGCTCGGGAAGGCCCGGGTCCCTGCCGGGCAGCCGGCCATTGAGCAGGTACGCCAGCCCGACCCCGAGGGCCAGGCCGATGGCGACCACCACCACGTCGCGCGCCAGGCGCGGCGCTCGGCGTCCCGGAGATCCCTCGGCTGTTCCGCCCATGCGCCCGCCCCTTCGCACCGCCGCCGCTCCCCGTGGAGCGAGCGTGCTCGCCCCACCGGTCCTCCCTCCTTCTCGTATTCGCCCGGAGGTGGGGGGTGGATGACGAATCTTTTCGCGACCCTTGGCCGCTCAGAAGGCGAACCTCAGGTTCTAGTGGCGCGTGGCGCGCCACTCTTGCCTAAAGCACTCCACCGCCCGTGCCGGGCGGCCCGGGATGGATGAAAATGGGCGGGTCGTCCGGGACGTCGTTTGAACTTGGTGCGGTGAAGCCCGGCCTAAAGCATGACGTGGGAGCCTGCGGGCACCCTGGATTGATGCTGCGAGCACGCGTCTCAGACTCCTTAGGCCCAGGCTCCTCGGGTGGCGAAAGGACGGCCGGCGAGCCAAGGAGGAGCCATGGAGGTGGTGGTAGAGCGGGCTGCGGCGCTCGACGTGCACAAAAAGTCGGTGACCGCCTGCGTGCGGGTGCCAGGAAAAGACGGAGAGCGATCCGAGCAGGTGCGCACCTTCCCCACCTTCTTGGCCGACCTGGAGAAGCTGCGGGACTGGCTGTGCGCCCAGGGGGTCACCCGGGTGGCCATGGAGTCCACCGGCAGCTACTGGAAGCCGGTTTACTACGTGTTGGAGGAGGCCGGGCTGGAGCTGCTGTTGGTCAACGCCCGCCACCTCAAGCAGGTGCCCGGCCGCAAGACCGACGTCAAAGACGCCTGCTGGTTGGCCCAGCTGCTGGAGGTGGGCCTGCTGCGGGGATCTTTCGTCCCCGAGCCCACCCTGCGCCAGCTGCGCGATCTGACCCGTTACCGCAAGCGGCTCATCCAGGACCGTACCCGAGAGACCCAGCGGGTGGACAAGGTGCTGGAGGACGCCGCCATCAAGCTGGGGTCGGTGGCGTCGGAGACCCTGGGGGTGTCGGGGCGGGCCATGGTGGAGGCGCTCATCTCGGGGGAGCGGGACCCCCAGGTGCTGGCCAACCTGGCCAAGGGGCGGCTGCGGCCCAAGGTCGGCGAGCTGGCCCGGGCCCTGGCAGGCCGCTTCTCCGAGCACCACGCCGCCCTGCTGCGCCTGCACCTCGACCACATCGACCACCTCGACCAGGCCATCAGTGCCCTGGATGAGCGGATCGATGAGGTGATGGCCCCTTTCGCTGAGGACCGGGACCTCCTGGCGACCATCCCCGGGGTGGCCCGGCGCACCGCCGAGGTGATCTTGGCCGAGGTCGGGCCCGACATGGGCCGCTTCCCCACCTCGGCGCACCTGGCCTCGTGGGCGGAGCTGTGCCCGGGCAACAACGAGTGGGCCGGCAAGCACTACTCGGGCCGTACCAGAAAGGGCGACCGGTGGCTGCACGACGCCCTCACCCAGGCGGCTTGGGCGGCCGCCCGCAGCAAGGACACCTACCTGCGCGCCCAGTTCTGGCGCCTGGTTCCCCGCATCGGCAAGAAGAAGGCGGCGGTGGCGGTGGGTCACTCCATTCTGGTGATCGCCTACCACGTGCTGGCCAACGGAGTTCACTACCAGGAGCTGGGCGGTGACTACTTCGCCAAGCGCTTCGACCCGGAACGGCGCACCCGCCAGCTCATCCGCCAACTGCAGGACCTCGGCCACATCGTCACCCTGGAGCCCGCCGCGTAACCTCTATTTACGTCTCAGCTCGGCTGACCCTCAGGGCTCGAAGGTCGCTCGCAGGTGCTGCAGCGCTTGACGGATCCAGGACTTGACGGTTCCCTCGGGAACCCCCAGGATCTCCCCCACCTGTCGGTACGTGTAGCCCGCCCAGAAGGCCAACACGAT
>JALYHC010000160.1 GCA_030776765.1 Actinomycetota bacterium
CCCGGCGGTTCATCCCCACCACCGGATGGTCCAGCTCGCCGACGATGAGCAGGGTGGGCGCCCTCACTTGGGGGAGGAAGGGCTCCGCCAGGTCGGGCCGACCACCCCGCGAGACCACCGCCTGCACGTCCTGTCCGCTCCCATGGGGCCTCTGGGCCTCAGAGGGGGAGGCGGCCGCCTGCAGGGCGGCGGCGGCGCCGGTGCTCGCCCCGAAGTATCCGAGGGCGACTCTCCCCAGGTCGGACCGGCCGCGCAGCCACTCCGTGGCCGAGCGGAGGCGCTCGGCCAGCAGGCCGATGTCGAACACCTTCTGTCGATCGGCGGCCTCCTCCTCGGTGAGCAAGTCGAAGAGCAGGGTGCCCAATCCGGCCCTCCGCAGCTCCTCGGCCACCGCGTTGTTGCGCGGGCTGAGGCGGCTGCTGCCGCTGCCGTGGGCGAAGATCACTGCTCCCAGGGGGGCTCCCGCCCGTGCCTCCGGCACTGCCAGCAAGCCGGGCAGACTCACCGGCCCGGCCTCCACGGTCACCTGGCGCTGGCCCCTGCGGCCCGGCATCAGCTCTCGAAGCCAAGGGCCTCGACCAGCTCCTCCTGGAGCCAGCCCAGGTAGTGCAGCAGGGAGACGGCCGGGTCGCCGGGCGGGCTGCCCGTCTCCCACCCGTCCTCCTCGATGCCCAGGCGTGCGGCCAACACCAGCCGGGACTCGCCCAACACGCGCAGCCACGCCCCGGCCTGCTCGTCATCGAGCACCGCCGTCTCCGGACGCTCCAGCCACTCGGAGAAGCGGGAGCGATCGGCAGAGCGGGCCTGCTCGAGCTCGCCTCCCATGAGCCGGCGGAACTCCTCCGCTGCGGTGGGGTCCTCCGGGTATGGGGAGGGGTCCAGCCGGGCGGCGGCCGGGTCATCGGCGGGAGCGCCCACCGAGCCCAACAGGGCGGGCAGGCCGCCCAGCACCTCTCGCTCCGCCCCGGACAGCCTGACGTGGATCCCGTCGGGGCGTCGCCGGAAGGGTGAGCGGCTGGTCACCATCGCCCCGCCGGCAGGGGCGCCGCCATGGCAGCTACCCCTGCTCCAGGGTGGCCCAGAGCCCGTGGTGGTGGAGGCGATAGCAGTCGAGCTCGGCCTTCTCTCGCGGGCCGCTCGACACCACCGCCCGGCCCTCGTGGTGCACCTGCAGCATCAGCCGCGTCGCCTTCTCCTTCGAGTAGCCGAACAGCTTGCGGAACACGTGCACCACGTAGCTCATGAGGTTTACGGGGTCGTTCCACACCACCACCTGCCATGGCCGCGCCGCCTCGACCTCGTCCTCGATCTCCCGCCCCACCTGGGGACGATCGATGCGTTGTGGAGTGGTGGTGGTCATGTCCTCCTGTTGCCCGTCAGCCGCCCCCCGGCCCGGGCTGGTGTTGCGGGGCCTCCACCAGGCCCTGCCGCTGATCATTGAGCCAATCCTCGAAGTCCTGCCTCGCCACGCGCCACTCCCGGCCGAACTTCACGGCCGGCAGCTCCTCGTTGCGCAACAACCGCGTCACCACGAAGGTGGAAACCCCCATGTACTCGCAGATGTCGGCCACCGACAGCCACTCCTTGGGGATCTCCACCCGGATGCGCTCCATGCCCGACCAGGGTATGGGAGTCGCCCAGGCTCGGCAAGGGGTCCGATCACGCCCTCCGCGAAAGATTTGCCTCCGACACCCTTGCCAACCGGGCCCGACCTTTGGTAACAGGGGGACGGGCGGCGATATCGTCACCCACCGTCACCGCCGGAGGGCGCGCTTCCTCGTGACGGGCGAGGAGAAGGGAAGCTGGTGGACCCACTGCGCCATCCGGACCTGGTTCGCCTCGGGCGCCGGATGCGGGACGACCTCGACGACACGCTGGAGGCCGAGCAGCAGGCGGCCGCGGCCGCCACCCGGCGTCGTCTCACCCTGCGCGACCGGCTTCTGCAAGCCGAGGATCGCCAGGAGCTGGCGGTCGTTTGGTGCGTCGACGGCCAGGTTCGCCGGGGAGCGATCGGCGCGGTAGGGGTCGATCACGTGGTGCTGGAGGACGAGGGTGCGCAGCGCTGCCTGGCCCTCGCTCACATCGTGGCGCTCGAGCTCCGCTGATGGCCGTTGCCGACCTCTCCCGAGCGCTTCCCCGGATGCGCCTCGACCGGCGCACCGCCATGGGGCTGGCGGCGGCCGCGCTGGCCGCTTTCTTGGTGCTGGTCCTCACCCGTCCCACCCCCATGGTGCCGGTGCTGGTGGCCGGGGCCGACCTGCCAACCGGCGTTCCTCTGGGCGAGATGGCCATCGAGGTGCGGCGCCTGCCCTCAGCCGAGGGACTGGTGGAAGGAGCCTCGGTGGGAGAGCTGGCCGACTGGACCCTGGTCACCCCATTGGCGGCGGGAGAGCCACTGGTGCCTTCCCTCCTCCGGCCACCGGCACGAGGAGCCGCGCCCGACCTCATGTCCATAGCTGTCGAGGAGTCTCACGCCGCCCTGGGCGAGGTGGGCGCCGGTGACCGAGTGGACGTGTGGGTCACCTGGCCGGCCGGCGCCCAAGACCGGGCGCGTACCGAGCTCCTGGCGGAGGGAGTGAACGTGGTCGAGGCTCGCCAAGCCGGAGCCGGCTTGGGCGGCGGAGCCCAAGTCGAGATCCTGCTGGCCGTCGATGACCGGTTGGCCGGTCGGCTGGCGGCCGCCCTGCGCGGGGGCGAGCTGGACCTCGTCAAGGTGGGCCGATGACGTTGCGAGTAGCCACGGTGCTCTCGGCGAGGGAATGGGAAGCCGACTTCGTGGCCCTGGCCCGGCAGACCGCCGCGGTGAGGCTGGTCTTGCGGGCCTATCAGCCCGAGGATCTCGAAGAGTCCTCCGAGCTGGATCTGGTGGTAGCGGGAGCGGAGACGGCCTGGGTGACTCCTTCCCGCCTGGCTGCCTGGCGTCGACGGGGACTGCGGGTGGTGGGGATCTACCCGGCGGGAGACCGGCCGGCTCGGGACCTGCTCGAGACAGGCGGTGCAGAGGAGACCTATCCGGACGACACTCCCACCTCCGTGCTCCTGCAGGCGGTGCGGTTGCTCCGCCCCTCGGCGCCCCCCGACCGGCCGGACCCCACTGGACGGTTGGTCTCCGTCACCGGGCCACGCGGCGCTCCCGGTCGCACCGAGGTCGCCTTGGCCCTGGGCTGGTCCTGGGCACCGGAACGCCGGAGCCTTCTCCTGGACCTCGACCAGCAGGCTCCCGCCCTGGCCATCCGCCTGGGCCTCTCGCCCCGGCCCGACCTGGCAGATGCGGTGGACTCGGTTCGCGCCCGCGGCCTGCTTCCTCGGCAGGCTTTGCACGCCGTCGGCCACCTCGAGGTGGTGGTGGGATCGCATCGGCCCGGAGAGAGCATGCTGCGGGAGTCGCTGGTCGAGGAACTGGTGGAGGCGGCGCTTGCCACCTTCCAACTGGTGATCGCCGATCTGGGGCCGGCCCACTCCGGTCATCTCCTGCTCAAGCGAGCGGATCACGCGGTGCTGGTGGCTGAGGCCAGCGCCACCGGCCTGGTGCGCGCCGCCCGCACAGTCGCCGAATGGTCTGGGCCGCCTCCCACCCTCGTTCTGAACCGGACCGGCGGGGACCGGGTGGCGGAGGTGATCGCCGCCGCTCGCAAGTGGACGGGGTTGGAACCGGCAGCCCTGGTCCCCGAGCGACGAAGCATCCGTGACGCCTCCCGCCGGGCAGCCCCTCCCGAGCGGCTGCTGCGCCGTGCCCTGGCCCGTTTGGCGGTGCCGGCATGAGCGACGGCAGGTTCGGGTTCCTGGGATCGCTCCTCGGGGACCCGCTCGTCGAGGAGATCATCGTGCTGGGCGGCCGACGGACCTTCGTGGTGCGGGCTGGCAAGAAGGAGTTGCTCCCGGAGGTAGCCGACACCGCCACCGTGCAGCGAATCGCCGACCAGCTGCTGGCGGGGACCGGGAGGCGGGTCGACTACGCTCACCCGATCGTCTCCGCCCAGCTGGCCGACGGGAGCCGCGTCCACATCACCGGTCCACCCGTCACCCACCCCGACCGCCTCAACATCCAGGTGCGCAAGTTCGTCCTGACCGCCGACCGCCTGGCGGCCCTGGTAGAGCTGGGGTCTCTGTCGGCTCTGTCTGCCCGGCTGCTGCAGGCTGCAGTACGTGCCGACAAGACCATCCTGGTCGCCGGTGCACCGGGCGCAGGCAAGACGACCTTGATCAATTGCCTCCTCAACGAGGTCCCACCCGACCGGCGGGTCGTCACCTGCGAAGAGGTCTTCGAGATTCAGGCCGACTTGCCAGACATGACGCAAATGCAGACCCGGGAGGCAGGCCTGGATGGGAGTGGTTCCATCAGCCTGCGCGAGCTGGTTCGCGAGGCTCTCCGTCAGAGGCCGGACCGGATCGTGGTCGGAGAGGTGCGGGGAGCGGAGGGCCTCGACCTCCTCCTGGCCCTCAACGCCGGTTGCTCCGGGCTGGCCAGCTTGCACGCCAACTCCGCTCGAGAGGGGCTGGAGAAGCTGGTGGGCTACTGCGTTCTGGCGGGCACCAACATCTCCACCTCCTTCGTGCGTCGTACCGTGGCGGCGGTCATCGACCTGGTGGTCTTCCTTCGCCGGGAGCGCTCAGAGCGGCGGGTGGTGGAGATCGCTTCGGTCCCGCCGCAGCTGGACGAGGGCACCTTCACCAGCCAAACCCTGTTCCGATGGCAGGAGGGACTCCTCGAGTGGACCGGCCAGCGGCCCGTGGACGATGGCGACTACTTGGCGTGCGGCATGGAGTGGCCATCGTGAGAGGGTCGTCATGAGAGGTATGGCCGCCCTGTCGGCCGCCCTCGCCGGTTGGGCCCTGGCCGGGGGCCGCCTCCCGCAGCTTCCGGCCTTGCCCGTCCTGCGCCTGGGCCTGCGCGCCTGGCTGGCGGGGGCAGGGCTGGGGATCGGCACCGCGCTGCTCGGCTTCGGTCTCACCGCGGTGCCGGCCGTGGCCGGCTCGGTG
>JALYHC010000161.1 GCA_030776765.1 Actinomycetota bacterium
GGCGAGGGGGACCAGGGGCGGCCGGACGAGTAGCTCCTAAGACCCCCTCCCCAACCCTCCCCGCAAGCGGGGGAGGGAGAAGAGCGCAAGCGGGGGAGGGAGAAGACCGCAGCGGGGGAGGAGAAGATGGTCAAGCTTGCCGAGCTTGCCGCCGATAGACACTCGAGGCTCCAAGGAGAAGGAGAGGACGTTGGGCCTCCGAGTGTTGGTAGTAGAGGATTCGGCGGTCATTCGCCGCCTGATCGACGTCTGCCTGCGCCCGACCAACATCGAGGTGGTGATGCGGGAGAACGGCCCGGCGGGTCTCTCGGAGGCGCTGGAAGATCCGCCGGCCCTGCTGGTGCTCGACATCGGCCTTCCGGAGATGGACGGCTGGCAGGTCCTCGACCGCCTGCGGGCCGACGATCGCACCAAGGAGCTGCCGGTGCTGGTGCTCACCGCTCATGCCGAGGAGGAGTCGCGCCGGCGAGCCGACGTGGGAGGAGCCAACGCCTTCGTCACCAAGCCCTTCCAGCCCGCCGAGTTCCGGCGCATCGTGCTGGACATTCTCAGCGAAGTGCACCCGGAGATGAGCCGGGCGATCGGCTAGGGCTCTTCGACCACTCAGGGGGCTCCTACAATCCCGTCGTGGAGCAGCTCCCCAAGTTCATGGGTGCCCGCGTGCAGCGGCGGGAGGACCCGGCCCTCGTCCAGGGAACCGCCACCTTCCTCGACGACGTGCAGCCCGGCGGCACCCTTTACTTGGCGCTGGTTCGCAGCCCGCTGGCCCACGCCCACCTGGGAGAGATCGACGCCGCCGAGGCGCGGGAGGCTCCCGGCGTTCACCTGGTGCTCACCCCGCCCGACGTGGCGGAGGTCAAGATGACCCCTCGCCCCGATCAGGAGATGCGCATCCCGCCGCGGCATCCCTTGGTGCAAGACCGGGTGCGGATGCCCGGCGACCCGGTGGCTGCGGTGGTGGCGGAGAGCTGGTCGGCCGCCCGAGACGCCGCCGACCTCATCTTCGTCGACTACGACCCGTTGCCAGTGGTGGGCGATCCGGAGGAGGCCCTGGAGGCCGATCCCCTCTATGACGAGTTCGGCGACAACCTGGCTTACGAACGATCGAGGGGCGACCGGCAAGCCATGGAGTCACTGCAGGGCGACATCGTCCTGGAAGGGACGGTCGAGCATCCTCGCCTGGTCCCCAATCCTCTGGAGGCCCGGGGGTGTGTGGCCGTGTGGAACGGCGACCAGCTCACCCTCTACCTCTCCAGCCAGGCCCCTCATCTCATGGCGGACGAGCTGGCCTGGGCGCTCGACCTGCCCCTGCACCAGGTGCGGGTGGTGACGCCATTCGTGGGAGGAGCGTTCGGCTGCAAGTTCGACCTGGCGGAGGAGGAGATGCTGGCGGTGGTGGCGGCCCGCCGCCTGCAGCGGCCGATCAAGTGGATAGAGACGCGCCGCGAGCACTTTCTTGCCATCGGCCACGGCCGGGCTCAGCGCCACCACTACCGGGTGGTGGCCGACCGGGAGGGCAAGGTGCTGGGGCTGTGGGTGGACTCACTGGTCGACGTGGGGGCCCGGCGGCGCTACATCAGCGGTCCGCCGGTCACCCCGCGCATGGGTACCGGCAACTACCACATCGAGCGCTACGCCTGGCGCCAGCGGGGGGTGTTCACCAACCGCGCTCCCATGGGGATCTACCGAGGAGCCGGGCGGCCCGAGGCCATCCTCACCCTGGAGCGGGTCATGGACCGCCTGGCCAGGGCGGCGGGGCTGGACCCGGCCGAGGTTCGGAGGCGCAACTTCATCTCCCGCGACCAGTTCCCCTACCGCAGTGCCGGCGGTTACACCTACGACTCAGGCGACTATCAGGCGGCGCTTGACAAGCTTCTCGAGGTAGCCGATTACCCGGGCCTGCGCCGGCGGCAGGAAGAGATGCGCGAGCAAGGGCGCTACTTCGGGATCGGCATGGCCGCCTACGTGGAGGTGTGCGGCTTCGACCATTGGGAGGCCGGGCGGGTGCGGGTGCACTCGGACGGTTCGGTGAGCGCCTCCGTGGGAACTCTGGACCAGGGGCAGGGCCACCGCACGGCCTTCGCTCAGGTGGTGGCGGAAGTGCTCGGCGTGCCGCCCGGGGAGGTGGCGATCGAGCAGGGTGACACCGCCAGCGCTCCTTATGGCTTCGGCACGTCGGGGTCCCGATCGGTTGCGCTTGGGGGAAGCGCCGTCCAGGGGGCGGCGCGCAAGGTGGCCGACAAGGCGGTCCGCATCGCCGCCCATCTGCTCGAGGCGGCCCCTTCCGACCTTCGGCTGGCCGAGCAGCGGATCGAGGTGAAGGGCTCCCCGGGTGTGGGAGTGAGCTGGCATGAGGTGGTCCAAGCGGCCTATGACGGGCGCCGGCTGCCCGAGGGCGAGGAGCCCGGGCTGGAGGAGGAACACCGCTTCCGCTCGGGAGGCTTGCTCTTTCCGTTCGGGGTCGACCTGGCGATGGTGGAGGTGGACCCGGAAACCGGAGGAGTCGTGCTGGAGGCCCTCTGGGCAGTGGACGACTTCGGCCGGGTGGTCAACCCAATGCTGGCCGACGGCCAGCGCCACGGAGGCCTCGCTCAGGGCATCGGCCAGGCCTTGTGGGAGGGGGTGGTCTACGACGAGGACGGGAACCTGGTCACCTCTTCACTGGTGGATTACCTGCTTCCGGCGGCCGGCCAGCTTCCCTCCTTCCAGTTGGAGGCCACCTTCACCCCCAGCCCGCACAACCCGTTGGGCGCCAAGGGGGTGGGGGAGGCGGGCACCATCGGGTCGACGGCGGCGATCCTCAATGCGGTGGTCGATGCGCTGGCCCCCTTGGGGATCGAAGACCTGGACATTCCCCTGCGGCCCGAGAAGGTGTGGAGGGCGGTAAGAAGGCGACAGCCGACGGGCTGACGCACCCCTTTACTTCTGTCGTCGGCTTCGCATACGGTTCCTTTGGCGCGGCTGATGGTAGGAGCCGACCACTGAAAGGTGGACTACCGTGTTGATCGCCCTCTTCACGGCGCTGCTGCTCGTCCCGCCGGTCGCCCCCTGTTCTTGGTTCCGGCCACCCGTCGAGGGACGGCCGGTGGCCGGCTTCGCCCCTCAGGGACGCTACGAGGGCCATTGGGGAGTCGATTGGGAGGTGCCGGTGGGAACCCTAATCCGGGCGGTGGCACCGGGGACGGTCACCTTCTCAGGGGTGGTGGTAGGCAACCGTACGGTGACCATCCACCACGGGGGAGGATTGCGCACGTCCTACTCCTATCTGAGCACCATCCTGGTCTCGCCGGGGGAGCTGGTGGCCAGGGGGCGCGCCGTGGGAAGGAGCGGGCTCGAACGCGGGGAGCCACGGGCCCATCTGTCCCTGCGAATCGGCGCCCAATACCTCGATCCGCTCCTGCTGCTCGGGTGCCGGGACCGCTCCCCGATGGCGGCGCTGCGCCTGCGCTCCGTCCGATAGCCCAAGGGAAAGGGCGCTCAGGCCTATGCTGGCCGCCGTGCAACGGGGCATCCTGGGTGGCACCTTCGACCCTCCCCACCTCGCCCATCTGGTGGCCGGCGAAGCGGCCTACCGGGCCTTGGGCCTCGATGTGGTCACCTTCCTCCCCGCCGGGGCACCATGGCAGAAGGCGAAGAGCCGGGTGTCCGACCCCGAGCATCGCTGGCAGATGACGGTGCTGGCCACCGAAGGGGTCGACTACTTCCAGCCGGACGATCGAGAGCTTCGCCGGGAGGGGTGGACCTTCACCATCGATACCCTCGCCACCTTCTCCCCCGCCGAGGAGCTCATCCTGATCATGGGTGCCGATAGCGCCGCCGGGCTGCCGACGTGGCACCGTTGGGAGGATCTCTTGCGAAGGACTCGGCTGGCGGTGATTCCCCGGCTCGGGATCTCCCGTCAGGAGGTCGAGAGGGAGGTGCCAAGGCCCCTCGCCTGGGTAGACATGCCCGCCCTTCCGCTCAGCGGGACCATGCTGCGCGAGCGGGTGGGGGCAGGAGAGAGCATTCGCTTCTTGGTGCCGGACTCCGTCTGGCGCTACATCAGAGCCCAGGGGCTCTATGACGTCGCCTAGGCATCGGCGGGAGAGGCGTTGGCGAGGGGTCCGCCTGTTGGCTGGGCAGGGACGCCGCCGGCGCACCTTCCACCTCGACGCATCATCCCCCACCCGGCAAGAGCTGGCCCGCGAGGCGGAGCACGCGGTGTCCCGCCGGGCGCGGCTGCGGGTGGCATGGGCGATCATCGGGGCGGCGGGCATCATCGGGGCGGCGGTGGCGGCAACGCTTGTCGTGCGGCAGCCATCGGGAGCCAGCGCCGAGGCGGTCGCTTCTCAGGAGGGAGGTACCTCCCTGCTGGCGGTGGTCACGGAACCCTCGGGCCGAGCCACCTCCATTGCCTTGATCGCCACCCGGCCGGGCGATCCCACTCAGACGGTGCTCTTTCCGCCCTCCCTGCTGGTGACGCTCCCCGGGTACGGCGACGGCCTCATCTCCCAGGTGGTGGAGTTCGGGGGGCCCGAGCTGGCCCGGCTCTCCGTTTCCAACCTCCTCGGGGTCCGGATCGACGCCACCGTGGTCGTTTCGGCCGCCTCCCTGCAAGCAGCGCTTCCGGGAGCTTTGGCGGTCGAGCTGCATGCGCCGCTGCTGGTGCCAGACCAGGGCGGAGAGCGGGTGCTGGCCGCCACGGGGAGGGCGCCCCGGGAGCCGGCCGTTGTCGAGTCGCTGCTGACCGAGCAAGGCACCGGAGATGAGCTGGAGTGGCTGAAGCGCCAGGGAGGCGTTTGGCGAGCGCTGCTTCGGGCGGCCGGCGACCAGTCGCAGCTGGCCGAGCGGCTGCTGAGCCGGACTGACGCACCAGCGAGGGCTGCCGACCTCCTGGTGGCGGCCGGCCGAGCCGAGGAGCTGCTGGTGACGGCGGTCCCGGCATCCCGGATCGCGGTGGGAGGAGAGACCGAGCGCTATCAGGTCTCGGGTGAGGAGGCGGCCGACTTCGTCGAAGGGCGGCTCGAGTTCCTGCGCCTGCGAGCAGAGCCCCGCCCTCGGGTGGAGGTGCTCAACGGCAACGGACAGGTAGGCACCACCCATGCGGTGGCCGAGGCCCTTATCCGCCGTGGCTTTCGGGTGGTCCGCACCGACAACGCCGAGCGTTTCGACTACCAGCAGACGCAGGTGATCGCCCAAGGCAGAGACTACCAGCAGGAGGCTCTGGCGGTTCAGGAGGTGTTGGGGAGGGGCGAGGTCATCCTCGAGCTGCGCCGTCCGAGCGGAGTAGTGGATCTCACTATCATCGTGGGGCAAGATATTCCCGCAGAGGAGGGTTAGACCGTTAGAGCGCTGGACCCGGATACGCAGGCGGCCGCCCAGATCGCCGCCTCGGCCATCGAAGACAAAAAGGGCCTGCAAGTCACCTTGCTGAACGTGTCCGAACTGTTGGGGATCACCGACGTGTTCGTGATCGCGTCCGGAAGCTCCCAGCGCCAGGTGCGCACCCTGGCGGAGGAGGTGGAGGCCCGCCTGACGGCGGCCGGCCGGGAGCCCCTGCACCGGGAAGGGACCGACCATGCTCGCTGGGTGCTGCTCGATTACGGGGACGTGGTAGTGCACCTCTTCGACGAGGAGACGCGAGCCTTCTACCAGTTGGAGCGGCTGTGGGGTGACGCCCCCAAGCTGCAACGAGCCCTTCCCTCGCGTTTCTCGTAGGCACGGCTGATACAATCCGCCGCCCTTGGGGCTGTAGCTCAGCTCGGCAGAGCGCCTGCATGGCATGCAGGAGGCCACGGGTTCAAATCCCGTCAGCTCCACCGGAGAAAGCTCAGGCCCGGCCTGGGCTTTCGGCGTTTCGGGGCGGGAGCCCGAGGACCTCCGCTGGTCCCCCGTCCCGCGGCTGTCCCGCGAGAGAGCGGAGCCGCACCTGTGCGGCTCCGGTAGATACTTGACACCGTGGCTCCGGTAGGTGGGCGACACTCTCGGGACGCGGTTCCGGTTCCTGGGCGACACTGGCTCCGGCACCTGGGCGACACTCGAAGATCCACCCCTT
>JALYHC010000162.1 GCA_030776765.1 Actinomycetota bacterium
CGTCTTGCTGGCGCCGGCCGTGGCTCTCGCACAGAGCACCTCGATCTCCAGCTTGAGCCCCGACGTGGCGGCGGCGATCGTGCTCTTCGTGGCCGCCTCGGCGCTGCTCTCCCTCTTGTCGGACCCCCAAACGACGGAGGGGGGTCTGCAGTTTGGGCTGCTCCTCATCACGACCCTTCTCGCTGTGGCGGTCACTTTCAAATCAACCGTGACCGTCTTCGCGGCTTTGGCCTGGCCCTTGGCGATTCTTGCCGCCTACAGGGTGTCGAGGAGCTCGGCGTCCCGTCGCCCGATCGAAAAGACGGTGCTGGCGGCCCTGGCCCTTTCCCTTGCGTTGGGAGTCTCCTGGGTGGGGAACGGTCTCGTCACCACCGGATATCCGGCATATCCCAGCGACCTGTGGGGCATTCCCGCCGACTGGAGGGTGCCGGAGGAGCAGGCGCAGGCGGAGCTGGCCTGGATAGGCCACTGGGCGCGGAACTACTTCGGCCCGGAGGCTCGCAACTTCATTCCGTATGGAGCACGCTTGACCTGGGAATGGAGGTGGCTGGCCCCGTGGCTGGCCAGCCTCATCCTCCACGTGCAGGCGCTATGGACGATCGTCCTGCCTCTCCTGCTCGTGGCTCTGTCGGTCTCTGCCTACCTCCGGCAGCGGCGCCGATCCCGGGGGGATGTCGACCGACCCGCCGGCAGGGGCTGGTGGTTGCTGCTTCCGACGACGCTGGGACTGGTGTTCTGGTTCCTTGTGGCGCCTCGTCCGCTCTTCGGCCTGCCACTGTTTTGGATCCTGGCGGCCACAGTGGGGGCACATGTCGTTGACAGCCTGGCAAGGCGGCGGGCCTGGACGGGCCGGAGGATGGTGACGATGGCCATCGTGGTGGCGGCGCTCCCGCTGCTCGTCACTCCCTTCCCCGGCCTGCTCCGGGGTGCCGGCACCGGCTTGACCCCCACCTGGAACCCTCTGTTGGAGATGCCAGCCGGCCACGTGCTCGAGCCGGCCCCCCAGGTGGCCGTTGGTCGGTTCACCACCGATTCAGGTCTGCTGCTGTACGTCCCCGCCGACAACAGGTGCTGGGATGCCCCGCTTCCTTGCACGCCCCATCCGGCATCCAACCTGACACTCCGCCGGCCCGGCAACCTGGCCTCGGGCTTCCGGGTCGAGGGGGGTTGGCTAGCACAGCGGTATCCGAGCCGGCACTCGACCTTCTTGTCCTTATGGCGGCAGTACGTGGGCGACTGACACGCCCGAGCGATCAGCACTCGAAACGGAAGAGCTCGAACTTCTCTCCGGTGCCCATCCTGCGAAAGCAAGCTGCCTCGAGATAGCTACGCACCGCTTGCAATCCCGGTACGTCGAGGCGAACGACGACGTACTTCAGGTTGTGGGCGGCCGCCGAGGCAGCGCCTTCGGTGGGGGCGATCTGGGTGGCTTTCCCTCGGCCGAAGGGAGACTGCAGCTGGATGAGGTCCCGGTACAAGGGGATGCTGGCCACCCGACCGATCCTCTGGAGCGGGAGGCGGGAGACCATTCCCACCGCCACCCGCTTGCCGTGTCCAACCGCATAGATGAGGGGCGGGCCGGTCTGCCTACCGATGGTGGTGAGACCGGTCCGGAACCCGAGCGGTACGTCGACGACGATGGCGCTGTCATCGGGATCCTGGGCAACGATGCGGTAGACGGGCGGCAGGGTGGTGGAGACGTGGGTGGGCATGGGGCTGAGGGCTTCGAAGAGGACCAAGGGGGGGATCGCCCACACTCCGACCTTCATCCAGGCGTGCGTCCCCAGCAGCCGCTGGACCGCCAGAGCGGCCAGCAGGGCCAGGGGAAGGGCGGCCACCAAGAGGGTGCGACTGGGAACTCGCAGGTTGGCGAGGACCGGCGCCGCCTGAACCCATGTATAGGGCATGAGGGCCGAGACCGGCTCCGATGCGGTACCCAGGTGGATGGGCAGTGGGACGAAGCTTCGACCCAGGACCAGCAGGCGCGGCCCCAAGGAGAGCAGCAGGGCAGCTGCGGCCAGCCATGCGAGGTCTTGGGCCTTCCGCTGCCTGCGATGGTGTGCCCACCCCAGCACTGCCAGGGCGACGATGACCAGGCCCAGATATCCGGTCTCCACTCCCTTGCGGTGCAGCGCGGATCGCAGGTCCTCCTGCAGCGGGCCGAGCACCGGATGGTGCCGGCCGGCAATGAAAAAGGACGCCACGTCGAGGCTGTGAGCGGAAGAGCCTCGCACCTCGTACGCCTCCCACAGGGCGCCCTTGGCCGCAGAGTGGCCCATCGCCGCCAGCAGGGGTGAAGATACGAGCGTAAAGACCAGCACCGAGCCGAGCAGGCAACGAAGCAGGCCCGGCGGACGATCTCCTCTAGGGAGCTGCAGCGCCAGGTAGGCCGTCCCGACCAACAGCGCGTAGATGGCGATGGTCAGATCGGAGAGAAGGGCTCCGGCCATCGCCGCCCCGAGCAGCGTTGCGTTCCCTCGGCTCGGGTCCCTCAGCAGCCGTCGAACCAGCAACACCACCAGCGGGATCTAGAAGACCATGGCGAAAGGGAGGTGCCCGTC
>JALYHC010000163.1 GCA_030776765.1 Actinomycetota bacterium
GAGTGGCGGAACGGCTGCCCTCGGCGGCCGGTCCGCTGATGCACAGCGAGGTGCAGGCCCTCTCCCGCCTCTTGCAGGAGCCCTCCCGCCCCTACTCGGTGGTGCTGGGCGGCGCCAAGGTCTCCGACAAGCTGGGGGTGATGCGGGCCCTGCTGCCCCGGGTGGACAGCATGCTGGTGGGCGGGGGAATGTGCTTCACGCTGCTGGCCGCCCAAGGCCATCACGTGGGTGGTTCGCTGCTCGAGGAGGAACGCATCGAGGAGGTACGGGACCTGCTGGCCTCCGACCGGGGCGACCGGGTGATCCTCCCCAGCGACGTCAAGGTGGGGGAGAGCTTCGCAGAGGATGTCCCGGCCGAGGTGTGCCCGGCCAGCCAGATCCCCGACCAGGCGGTGGGGCTGGACATCGGCCCGCAGACCGCCGACCGCTTCGGTGAGGTGCTCGGCAACTCGGGCAGCATCTTCTGGAACGGGCCGATGGGGGTCTTCGAGTGGGACGAGTTCCGCGCCGGGACCGAGGCGGTGGCGCGGGCGGTGGCGGCCAATCAGCGGTTCACCGTGGCCGGCGGAGGCGATACCATCGCCGCCCTGCGCCTGCTGGGCCTGCAGAATCAGCTCTCCCACCTCTCCACCGGCGGAGGAGCCGCCCTGGAGTTCTTGGAGGGCCAGACCCTGCCGGGCCTGGCCGCACTGGAGAAATGGGCGGACTGGCGACCGGGGAGGTGACATGGCGCGCAAGTCGCTGATCGTGGGCAACTGGAAGATGAACACCACCCACCTGGAGGCCATACAGATCGTGCAGAAGCTGCACTACCGGTTGGGCCTGCAGGACTACGACCGGGTGGAGGTGGTGGTCGCCCCCCCGTTCACCTCGCTTCGGTCCGTCCAGACCGTCATCGAGGCCGACCACATGCGCATCGAGCTGGCCGCCCAGGACACGCATTGGGAGGACAGCGGCGCCTACACGGGAGAGGTCTCGCCGGTGATGCTCGCCAAGCTGCGGGTCCGCCACGTCGTCGTGGGGCACTCGGAGCGCCGGCAGGTCCTCGACGAGGATGACGACCGCGTCAACCGGAAGCTCCGGGCGGTGGTGCGCAACGGCATGGCTCCCATCCTGTGCGTGGGCGAGACGCTGGAGGAGCGGGAGCGAGACCTTACGACCGAGCGGGTCACCTCCCAGGTTCGCCTGGGCCTGCGAGGCCTGCGGGCCGAGGAGGTGGCCGGGGCGGCGGTGGCCTATGAGCCCATCTGGGCCATCGGCACCGGGCGCCATGCCGACCCCGATGAGGCCGGCTTGGTTGCCGGCTCCATCCGAGCCGCCGTTCGGGAGCAGTGGCCGGAAGGTGCCGAGCACCTCCGAGTTCTCTATGGCGGGTCGGTGGATCCCGGCAACATCGCCGGGTTCATGGCCAAGCGGGAGATCGACGGGGCCCTGGTGGGAGGGGCCTCGTTGGACCCCGACACCTTCGCCGCCGTGGTGCGCTACTACGCCTGATGGACCGCACCCTCTACTTCGTGGTGCTGGACGGCCTGAGCGACGAGGCGGTCCCCGATTTGGGGGGGCGGACTCCGCTGGCTGCCGCCCACACCCCGCAGCTCGACCGGATGGCCTGGGAAGGGGCGCTGGGGACCTGCACCACCGTAGGCGACGGGATCGCCCCCGAATCGGACATCGCGGTGATGGCCCTGCTCGGCTACGACCCTTCGGTCCATCACCCCGGCCGGGGGCCGGTGGAGGCCCTCGGCGTAGGGATGGAGTTCCGGGACGGGGACCTGGCCTGGCGGTGCAACTTCGCCACGGTGGCGCCATGGCCGCACATCGCCGACCGGAGGGCGGGGCGCGATCTGAGTGCCGCCGAGGCGGCGGCCCTGGCCGAGGAGGTGAACCGCCGAGTCGAGCTGCCGGGCGCCTCCTTCGAGTTCCGGGCCACCGTCGGCCATCGGGCGGTGCTGCGGATGCGCGACGACCACCGCCCGTTGTCCGCGGAGGTGCAGAACACCGACCCGGCCTACCAGCGGCGCGGTCCGCTGGGGGTCGCCCTGGAGAGCTTCGAGCCGGTGGTGGCGGAGGCGGTGCCGGTGGTGGAAAGTGATGCGGGCGCGGCGCGGGCGGCGGAGCTCACCAACCTCTTCACTCGCCGGGCACATGAAGTGCTGGAGGCCTCCTCGATCAACTCTCGGCGGCGCTCCCAGGGGCGCCTCCCCGCCAACGTGGTGCTTTCCCGGGA
Organism: Actinomycetota bacterium; assembly: GCA_030776765.1. Lineage (GTDB taxonomy): Bacteria > Actinomycetota > Acidimicrobiia > Spongiisociales > JALYHC01 > JALYHC01. Next base: position 2,228 of record JALYHC010000163.1, read on the forward strand.
CGCCGGTGATCACCTGACGGCGCTGCCGCCCATGAACGAGCGCTTCGGCTGCGGCTTCGGCTGCTTCGTGGAGATGCCCGTCGAGGCCGGGATCGCTCGGCTCACCGGGATGCTGCCGGTCCCGGTCCCGCAGGAGTTCGGCTCCCTCGATGAGCAGTACCGCCACTGGGCCAAGCGGGCCGCCGAGGCGGCGGCGGTGCACGACGCCCTCTACATCCACATCAAGGGCCCCGACGTGCCCGCCCACGATGGGCGCTGGGAGGAGAAGGTGGGTGTCATCGAAGCCATCGACCGCTCCTTCTTCGGGGAGCTGGCCCTAGAGCGGTCCGCCTCGGTGTTGCTGGTCACCGCCGACCACGGCACCTCCTGCGTCCGCAAGGCCCACATCGCCGACCCAGTGCCCTACCTGATCTGGGGACCTCAGGAGGCCGACGGCTCGAGTGCTTTCACCGAGGAGGAGGCCCGCCGGGGAGCGCTGCCTCACCGCTACGGCGTGGAACTGATGCCCCATCTGGTGACACTGATGTCGGTGGAGCCCGGCGGCGGGTAAGATGCCGGGGGCCCGCATGGAGCGGGCCCGGTCTTAGGAGGGAGGGAACGGTCTTGGTCTGGGTGACCGGAATCGCCATCGGCGTCCACGTCATCGTCTCGCTGCTCCTCATCCTGCTGATCCTGCTGCATGCCGGCCGGGGAGGAGGGGTGTCGGACATGTTCGGCGGGGGAATGGGCCCGGCCGGACTCTCCGGCTCCACGGTCGTGGAGCGCAACCTGGACCGCATCACGGTGGCAGTAGGCCTCATGTTCGGCATCACCACGCTGGTGCTGGTAGCCCTGATGCGCTGATGGGGACTACCCGACTCAGTTAGGGAGGCCAACTGCATGCCGTGTCGCCGCTCGCCCTGTGCCTGGAACCCCAGACCCCTGCCGGTGGTTCCTAGGAAGGGACCGGTATAATCCCGGTATCTCGGTCGGAGTGGCGGAATAGGCAGACGCGCTAGGTTGAGGGCCTAGTGCCCGCAAAGGGCGTGGGAGTTCAAGTCTCCCCTCCGACACGCAAGAAACCCCCCGTGGCTGCAACCTGGCTGGGATCGGGCGTTTCCCGTACGTCTGCTCGCACGCGGGGTGCGGAACTTCCCGTCGCCAGTTCGAGGGAGCGCACCGCCAAGCTTCTCGCTGACTGGTTGGGGTCCCAGGCAACGATTACACTCGCGGCCCAGGTGGCTCGTCATGCCAGATGAATGGGCGGTACGCGGAAGCCATGCGGCTGTCTACGACGCAGGCGACACGGGCTGCGGCGAGGGCCTCCACATGGAGTTCCGCCGCCGCCTCCAGTCGCTCGAGGTCGGCCAGTTGATCGAGGTAATCATGCGAGACCCCTCCGCCAAGGAAGACCTTCCGCCGCTCGTGCGGATGATGGGCCACCGGATCCGTTCAGTCGAGGAACTCGAGGATGGTCGGATGTCGCTGGTCGTGGAGCGGGCGCGATAAGGGCCCGATAACAAAGGAGGCTCGTTGTGGCTGACCGCCTGATCTTCAACTGTTCACACGGGAAGGAAGACCCAGAGCGGGCCATCCTGCCGTTCGTCGCCGCCAACATCGCTGCCATCTCCGGCCAAGAGGCCGTCGTCCTCCTTACCATCGAGGGTGTCTGGCTGGGCACCGAGGGAGGCACCGAGGGTGTTGAGCTTGAAGGATTCCCGGAGCTCACCCCGCTCTATTCGGAGTTCGTGGACAACGGGGGTGAGGTCTGGCTCTGCGGCACCTGTGCCAAGCCAAGGCGGATCACGGAGGACCAGCTCGGGAAAGGCGCGAAGATCACTGGAGCTGCGACCATCGTCGAGCACGTGGTTAGCGGCGCCAAGATGCTGACCTTCGCCTGACGCCGCTCAGTGGTTGCCTACGAGGGCGACCACAGCCGGCTGTCCGAGGAATCGCTCCTTTAGCTCCTCATCCTTGAGGGAAGCCATCATTCCACGCACGATGTCTGAGGCACGGCGTCGAAGATCGGCCGCCTCAGCCGGGTCATCCGTTGTCTCCGCGACCATTGTGGCCGCTCGCCATACCATCGTGAGGTCGCCCGCTTCCTGGGAGAGGTGCAGGGCAGTGCGGCCTCGGTTGTTCGCCGAGATCTGCTTGCCGTCCTGTGCGTCTGCCCGGGCCAGCGCCCACGCCGCCAGCGCCTCGGAGGGCCAGCCGATGCTGACGCCACTCGCAAGCAGCCAAGTGGCGGCATCGCTCAACCGCGACGGCATGTCGGCCATGTCCCAGGCGCGAATCTCGAACCGCGCGCAGAGCAAGCGGTGGAAGAGGCTGTCGCCGGCCTCCTCTCTACCCCTGGCGAAGCATGCGACCGCCGCCTCCCGGTCCCCGCCGTCGAGCTCGAGCCAGCCGCGGATCGAGGCGAGCGGCGACCTGAGGAATCCGCCGCCGATGCCGGCGAGGCGACCCTCAGCTATCCGTAGGTCGCGCGCAGCCAGCCCAGGGCAATCGAGCTCGGCGAAGAGCAGCATCCGAAGGACGAGCGAAATGAGCTGCTGACCGGATGCATCCACCGCCCGCGCAATCTCAACCGCGTCGTTCACGTCGGCGAGGGCCGCTCCCAGGTCCCCGCGCGACAGCTGGACGAGCATCCGCGAGGCGAGGGTGAAGGGTTCCTCGCGCCGCTGCCCCAGCCCCCGCTGGCCCGCGAGCGTCTCATCGATGATGGCCTCGGCAGCGTCGAGTCGGCCGAGCAGCAGGTGAAGGAGGCCCAGCAGCTGGCCGGTGCGATAGACCATGGGCAGTTGCCCCAGTGACCTCCATAGTTCCTGGGATCGCTCTCCATGACCGAGGGACTCTTCGAGGGGACCGAGCATCCATTGGGTCTGCGCGAGCCCGTGACGCGCGTATGCCTCCGCTTCGAGGTCGTCCGCCACTTCGGCCAGGCCCAGCGCCTGCTGGTGCAGGGACCATGCCCGCTCCCAGTCACCACGAGCCCAGGCAATCGATCCGCCCGTATACAGCAGTCGCGCTTCCACATCTGGCGTCCCTGCGGCTTTGGCTACGGCGAGTGCCTCCGGGATCATTGCTTCGGCCTCCTCATAGCGATCCTGGATCCACAGGAGGTTGGCGATCGCCCCGAGGATCCTCGCCTCCAACCATCCACGCCCCCTCTCCGCCGAGCGAACAGTGGCGAGTGCTCGCTCGTAGTCGGATCGGCCCTCGTCCACCCGGCCAAGCTGCTCAAGCGCCTCCCCTCGGCTGAGGGTGATCTCCGCGATCAGCACGGTGGTGTCGCCCGACTCCAGCTCATTCGCCGCAGCCAGCGCCCGCTCGTACCACCGGATCGCCTCTTCGGCGGCGAACAGGCGCCGGTGGCGGTGGCCGGCCAGCGTCGCATACCTCGCAGTCCGCTCGGCGTCGCCCGCGTTCGAGGCATGGTGGGCCATCAGCTCGGAGAACTCCTCGTCGCGGCCGCGTGTAACCTTCTCGATCCAGGCGAGCACGGCCCGGTGAGCCTCCGGGCGGCGGGATTTGGGGATGCTCGCGTACGCCACCTCCCTGATGAGGACGTGTTCGAATTGCAGTTCACGCGAGCCCTCGATCGAGCTCGAGGGGAGCTCTCGAACAAGCCCTCGGCCGATGAGCGCCTCGATCGTCTCCTGCTCCGCGGGAGAGCCGAGCTCTTTCAGGCTGCCGTCCCAAAACACGCGCCCCACGACCGACGCGTCCTGAATCGCACGCTTCTGAACCAGTTCCAAACGGTCGAGCCGGGCCGCGATCGCCGCCTGCACGGTGTCGGGGAGTTGCACCGGAGTAGGACTCGCACCGATCCACACGCCCTTGCGGCGCCTGATCGATCCGCTCTCGGTCAGCATCCGGACGAGTTCGCCCGCGAAGAACGGGTTGCCGGCGACCCGCTCACCTATTGCTTGCTGGAGTGAGGGTTCCAGCGATCCGCCGAGCAGGTTGGCCAACAGCATCTGTTCTTCATGGTGGGCGAGCGCTCCGAGTTCCAGCGTGATCGTGTTGACAAGTCCCGATCCCCATGTGGGGCGAGCGTCGAACAGTTCGGGGCGCGCGAGGCACAGGAGCAGAACCGGAGCGTGCGTCCGAGCGGTCAGGTACTCGAGGAGGTCGAGCAAGCCCTGGTCGGCCCAATGGATGTCCTCGATCACCATGAGCACTGGCCCGTCCTTGACGAGGCTTCCCAGGTACCCGCGCCAAGCTTCAGCGATCATGCGAAAGGCAGATTCTCGATCCGCACCACCGAGCGGATCGGACCCGGTCTCGATGCCCAACGACGCCAGGAGGGTGGCGATCGCGGCCGCTCCACCCTGCATTTCGCGGGCGCCGAGGCTCGAACGCGCCCTTTCCAGGATGGCTTCCGGTGGGTCGCTATCGAGGATACCGACGTCCGTTTTCAGGATCTCCCCCAGAGGCGAGAGTGCGAGTCCCTCCTCGTACGGCTGGCATCGACCGCTGATCACACGATAGGCCGGGGAGAGCGACGGGTCGTTCGTCTCGGCAGCCTGCGCCACCTCGGCGGTGAGCCGACTCTTCCCGATGCCCACAGGGCCGATCACGGTGGCCAGGAAAGCACGGCGCTCTCTCGCGGTTCGACGCAGGAGGATCCGGAACAGGTCGAATTCGTCTCGCCGACCGACTAGAGGCGACGAAAGCCAACCCCGGCCGGGGCCCGTCTCGCGCACGACGCGGTGCATGACCACGGGCTCGGCCACGCCCTTCAAGCGATGCGGGCCCATCCGTTCGAACTCGAAGAGGTCGCGAGCGCCCTGGTAGGTCCGGTCGCTTGCGACCACCCCGCCCGACGGAGCCAGCTCCTGAAGCCTCGCCGCGATCCACGTGGTCTCGCCCGTGACCCGGGGTTCGTGTGGAGCGCCGGGAGTGGCGAGCGCTTCACCGGTGTGGACCGCCACCCGCATGGCGAGCGGAACGCCCACTGAGCTGGCCAGCGTCGAAGGCATGGCGGCCAACTCTGATTGCATAGCGAGGCCCGCTCGGAGAGCTCGCACCGGGTCGTCTTCGTGCGCCACTGGCACGCCGAACACCCCCACCACCGCGTCCCCGATGAACTTCTCCACCGCGCCCCCGAACCGCTCGATCACACCGGCCATTCGCTCGAAAAACGGCGCATAGAGGTCTCGCAGCTCCTCGGGGTCGAGGCGCGTCGCCAGCTCGGTGGACCGTACGAGGTCGGCGAACAGCACGCTCACGAGCTTCCGCTCCTCGAGCTCGACGTGTGGTGCAGCTGGCCCGGCCCGCAAGACGGCCGCTCCGCAGGTTCCGCAATATCGGGCTCCCTGAAGCACTAGTGCGCCGCACGACCGGCAGGTGCGCTCGAGCGAGGCCCCGCAAGAGCCGCAGAAGGCAGACGACGCCGGGTTCACCGCGGAGCAGGCAGGGCAGGGATTGCTCGGCGTTCCGGGAGGCCCACCCATGCAGCGCCTAGATCCTGCGGCTCACGATACGATCTGAAACACTGCAGAGCGCATCATCGGCATCTCCCGTGGCTCCTCGGAGCAGGTCGAGAGAGGTGAACCGCCCCGGCCCATGTGCTCGTCAGTGTAGTTCCTGAGATGGCTGCAGTCTGGCTGCAATCGGGCCCTTTCCCGTACCTGTTCGCCCCAGACGCGCTAGAAAGGAAAAGCGCCGGAGCCCTTGAGTCCCAAAGGATCCGGCTGGTGTCGGAGGGGAGAGCTGCACCGTTACCCCACGCGGTGCTCCCGCGGCTGAGTTCAGGCTCGCGGCGTGATGCAGGTTTACGTGCCAGCCACTTCCCACAGAAGCGCCGTCTCCGTCAATTTGAGTGCCGCGTGCCGCTTTCTCTCCGTCGCTCTCCAGGCAGTCAACAGGAACAGGAAGCCGCACTCCAGGAACGGGAGAGGTCCGAAGGTTCTGCGCACCACGAGGTTGAGGGCCTCGATTGGCCACGCTGGCGGGTTGCTGAGCGCCAGAACCGGCAGATAGAGGAGAAGCCACGCCGTCGCCGGAAGACCAAGTACGAGAGGTGGGATCGCCCTCCAGACCGCCAGAACCCCGAGCAATACCCCTAGCCCGAAGAAGCTCACCGCGGCCAGCCGTTCTCCACCGCCTTGCGTAGATGAGGCGCTTGACGGAGTCGCCAGGTTAAGCGCGGCGCCGGACCGCTCGTGTCGCCCAGCGGGCCGGGGAGGTGGCGCCGTGGAGCATGGTCCGCACCATGGCGTTGTGCCAGAGGTTGGCCACGCCCGGGCCCCATTGTCGCCGAGTGTCCAAGCACACCACGGTGGTGTCCACCTCCGCTTGGACGCCGAAGTGCGCTGCCAGCGACTTAAGCGTATGGCTCCACATCTCGTCCTCGTGCTTCGAGCCCCTCATCAGCGCGAAGCCCAACTCATAGATCGGGTCGCTGGTCCGCACCAGCAGGTGCACCTGGGCGATCGTGACACCTCCTTCCTCGTCCGCAGTCCCCTGCCGGGGGCTCGGTGCTTCCCGGAAGGCGCTGAAGGTGATCCATCCCGCCCATGGGTGTCCCTGGGGGTTCATGAAGGTGAACGACTCGTCGTCGGCATAGAGCACGAAGACCCCGGTGGACATCCGTACCGGGCCGTGGGCGCCGGTGATGAGCCCGACCTCGCCGGGGGCGATACCGGTCAGGGACTGGTAGAAGCGCTGGCTGTCGGGCCAGAAGGAGCCGTAGTGCCGTCTCCATGCCGAAACCACTTCCGCCGGCGTCACCTCCGCCCCTAGGGGGATGCGATAGGTCTTCTGCCACAGCTTGCCGAACCCCTGCATTGGTCCGGTCAACCGACGGCCCTCGACATTGAGGTTCGCCACGCCGGCCGGCACCTCGCCTACCCGGAGCCGAGATACCACCCTCGCCCAGTGATCCTCGTCTCGCCGAGGAAAGACCTGGGCCTCCTGTTGGCGTATTTCCTCGGGTGTCTCCGGTGCCGTCATATGACTCCTTTTCCCTAGTACGGGCCGCGGCCCCCGCCTGGCTCTCGCCGTCGTGGTAGTGATTGCCTCGTCCAGTCTGGCGAGCAGATGAGCATGGTCACCACCAGCCGTACGCCTCCCTGCTCATGTAGTCGAGACCCTTGAAGATTAGATGACGCTTGGCCCGGGCCCTGGCTCCCTCGGGCTGGCTCGGGTGAGGTCGCCCTCGATTGTGCTCAGTCTGCTCTAGGGCCACCTTCGGGGATCATGGCTGAAGTAGACGACCGAGGGCCGGAGGGCCTTGACCTCCCGTGCCGAGGCGGAGGTGGCCTCCGCCTCCCGGAATGACAGGGGCTCTGAGGAGGTTTCGGCATCGAGCTCCTCGGGGTTGTAGACGGCCTGGGCGGCGATCACCTGCAGCCTCGATCCATCTTGCACCACCACCGACTGATGGCCCGGAGTGTGCCCGGGGGTGGGAAGGACGGTGACGCCGGGGAAGACGTCTGCCTGCCCCTCGACCAGTTGCCAGCGCGCCCCGGGAAAGTCCACCCACTGAGAGATCGTGTAGCGGCTTTGGTGGGCGAGGTCGTACTCGGCTCGCTGGCAGACGAGTGGCGCTCCCGGGAAGGCTCGGTTGTTTCCGCAATGGTCGAAGTGGAGATGGGAGTTGACCACCATCACCACCTCCTCGGGACGGATCCCGACGCTCCCCAAGACGCGATCGAGCGGGTGGTGGATCGGCTGGAAGAGACGATCCACCCCCTCGTGGCCCGATCCCACGCCGGTATCGACCAGCACCGGGCCCTGGGGGTGATGGATCACAAACCCGAAGACGGGACACGACTGACCTGCTCGGGGATGCCCTTCGGGCAACATCACCTCGCTCAGGAGAACTGGATCGATCACCGGCGGAACCTACCTACCGAGCCATGGGAAGGTCGCGGTCAACCGGTCGGGACTGGCGAGGGTCGGATTGGAGAGAGCCTTCCCCAGGTACGCTTGTCGTCGAGCCATCCCTCGAGATGCAGGCCCTGCGCTTTGGCCTCGCGGGCGAGCTTGTCATCATCGAGGGCAGCAGCGCTGAACTCCTGAATCCACTCGGCAGCTCCCATCCGATAGGTCACCCGACCCCTGAAGCCACTCCCAGAACGCTCCAAGGGCTGGAAGACGACGTCGAGCGGACCGAGCCTCGATTCGCTCGGTGTCGGACTGGCGGCCCAGTCGGGTTCATACCGTTCCACCAGCACCACGCCGCCGGGCCGTACGTGCCTGCGACAGGCGCCCAGCAGGGCCGCCCGCCGCTCCTCGTCGGGGGTGTTGATGAAATGGCTGGCGGCCAGCACCGCGTCGAACAGCTTCTCCAGCCGAAGATCGAAGACGTCACCCAAAACCGTCTCGGCACCGCTGACCTGCGCCAACATCTCCGGCGACTCGTCCACGGCCACCACGTCGTAACCCAGTGCCACCAGTGGACGCGTCAGGCGGCCGGCTCCACAGCCCAGCTCCAGGACGGTGCTGCCGCTCGCTACAGCCCTCTGCACCATCTCCGGGGCTTCCCCTGGCGGAAGTGCAAGGTAGACCGCCACCGGGCTGCCGTCTGGAGCCACGCCTCTGCCCATGCCTTCCATTGTCCCAGCTTCCTGAGCGTTACCAGCCGGTCGTGGATGGCCCCGAGAGCGGAGAGGGCGTGGGGGAGCCCTCAAATGGGCCCGAATCGAGAAGCACCACGTCCCACTTCTCTGCTCCTGAATCCCGGCCGGCCGCCGCCCGCGCCGACTTTGGCGGTTCGTTACCATGCTCGGCGTGGATGTCCTGGTGGAGTTCCTCCGGCACAACGCCATGATGAATCGACAGCTGCTGGACGCATGTCGCCGGCTGTCGCCCGAGCAGCTCGGCGCCACCACCGCTGGAACGTACGGCAGCATCGCGGCAACCCTCGTGCACATCGCCAACGCCCAGGAGGGGTACGCGGCCCGGTTCCTCGGGACCCAACGCCCGGAGCGGCTGCCGGAGGACCCATTCCCTGGCTTCGAGGCACTGACGGAGCGGTTCGCCCACGGCGACGGGCAGCTCGAGCAGGCGGCGGCCCAGGCCGCCCAGGAACACGAGGTGCACGTCACGGGTGACGACCCGCCGGGCACGTGGCGGATGCCTGCGTCGCTGCTCCTGCTGCAGGCGGTCAACCACGGCACCGAGCATCGGTCGCAGGTGGCTACGATCTTGACCCAGCTCGGCATCGAGCCACCCGAGATGGATGGCTGGACTTACTTCTTCGCCAGCGGGCAGATGATCCCCGTATAGGTCTCTGTGCGGAAGCGGCCGGGAGGCACTGCGCTAGCAAGTAGCAAATCCGGGTTGCGCTAGAGGAGGATGCATGTGGGCGCTCGTATCCCGCAGGCTGCGGCTGTGGTTGCTGCTGGCCTTGGGGGCTCCGCTCGTCGGGTGGTTGCTCGGTAAGGCCGGCGACGCGGTCGAGGCGCGAAGCGGGGCCACCAAACTGAGCCGCAGTCTTCACAGGGGGCGTGATTGGGTGCGTCGTCGCGCTCGGGGGCCACTGGCCCGGGGCTGACCATCAGCCGAGCAGCTCGTCGGCCAAGCTCCGCAGCACGGAGGCGCCCTCCACGTTCTCACGCCACCAGGCGGGGATGGCTCCCTCACCCAGATAGGCGCCAGACAGGGCACCGGTCATGGAAGCGATGGTGTCGGTATCCCCGCCGAGGCTGATGGCATAGCGGACGGCGTCCACGAAGGAGCCCGGATGTCTCAGGAAGGCGAAGAGGGCGGTGGGGACCGATTCCGAAGCGGCGATGCCGTTTCCGAGCCCGGCGACGACCTCCTCCGGCCGTGCCCCCCGCAGCAGCTCCTCCATCAGGCCCAGCTTGTGCAGGTAGACGTCGGAGGCAACGTGTGTGCGCAGGGCGGCGAGAAAGAACCGTCGGTCGAACCGGTCACCGGGGGCGTACCCGAGCAGCTGGGCCACCGCCGCCGCCTGCAGGGCGGCTCCCTCCATCCCCAGCTCGTGGCTGTGGGTGATGCGGGCCGTCTGTCGAGCTAGCCGGGCGGCCCGGAAGACGTCGGGGAAGGTGAAGAGGGCCACCGGCGCCACCCTCATGGCCGCCCCGTTGCCGAACGAGCCGGAGCCACCGAAGAGGCTGACGGCTGCCTGGTCCCACGGCTCCCCTTGGGCCAGCAGGGCGAACACCCGGGGCGGGCCAGGCCCGTACCCGCGCCAGGGCTCGGCGGAGAAGTCGGCGGCGAAGCGGGTGGCCATGTGGGCGCCGTCGAAGCCCCCGCACTCGAGGAGGGATCGGGCCAAGCCGATCGTCATGTGGGTGTCGTCGGTGTAGCGCAGAGGTCCCGCCTCCTCTTCCAGCTCTAGCCGGGCCAGCTCGTCCGCCGGGACCGAGGGAGTTCCTTCGAAGGGAGCTCCCAGGCCATCCCCCACCGCCACTCCCAGCAGCGCCCCGCGGAACCTGGTACGCAGGGACTCGTCGGAACTCACCACTGCCTCGCCGCCATCGGCGCTGCTTGACTGGACTGGAAGATGAACCTGGCCCGAGACCTGCCGCTGCTCCTGGCCCTCGTATTGCTCTTCCTCTCGGCGGTTTTCCTGGCGGCGGCGGAGACCTCCATCATCAGGATCCCCAGGGTACGGGCCGAGACCCTGGCGGGGGAGGGAAGCCGGCGGGGCCGGCGCCTGGTTGCACTGCTCGACGAGCTACCCACGGTTCTCAATACGGTGCTGCTTGCCGTGCTGCTGGTGCAGATCGGCTCGGCCACCATCACCAGCCTGCTGGCCCAGCGTTGGTTCGGCAACCTGGGGGTGACGGTCGCCTCGGTGGTGCTGACCGTGGTGCTGTTCGTCTACTCAGAGGCGATCCCCAAGACCTTCGCCGTGCGCCACCCCGACCGCGTCGCGCTAGCCGTCGTCTACCCGATCGCTCTGCTCGAGCTGCTGCTCCGGCCGATGGTCAAGGTGCTGGTCTTGTTGGCCGACCTCCAGGCACCGGGGAGGGGGATCGCCTCATCGGCAGTGATGACGGAGGGGGAGCTTCGGCAGCTGGCCGCCGAGGCGGAGGAGGCCGGGCACATCGCGCCATCTGAGCGTGAGCTGATCGAGCGGGTCTTCCGGCTGGACGAGAGGACGCCGAGGAGGTGATGGTACCTCGGCCCGACATCGTGGCCCTCCCCGCCCATACCCCGGTCGAGGAGGCATTGCAGGTCGCCTTGTCGGCCGGGCACGGACGGCTTCCCCTCTATGAAGGCACCATCGACAACATCACCGGCGTGGTGCACCTGCGGGACCTGGTCCGGGCAATGGACGGCGAGGGGGGCGAGCCGGTCCTGCGGCTCAGCCGTCCGCCTTTGGTGGTGCCGGAGTCGAAGAGAGTGGTGAGCCTGCTGCGGGAGATGCAGGAAGCCGGCTCCCACCTGGCGGTGGTGGTGGACGAGTACGGAGGAACCTCCGGGCTGGTCACCATTGAGGACGTGATGGAGGAGCTGGTGGGAGAGGTGGCCGACGAGGGCGAGGAGGAGCAGCCAGCCGAGCTGCACCGCATCGAGGAAGGCCGCTGGCTGGTGGACGGCGGGATGCTGGTGGAGGACTTGGAGAGCCTGCTGGAGGCCGGCCTGCCCGAAGGGGACTGGCACACGGTGGGCGGGTTGGTGATGGGGGTGGCCGGCAAGGTGCCCTCTACCGGTGACGAGGTGGTCATCGGCGGCTTCTCGTTCCGGGTCACCTCTGCGAGCCGCAGGCGGATCCGGCAAGTGCAGATCGAGCGAAGGGGCTCCGAACGTAGATGAGCTCCCGGTAGCCCACTTCCGGGAGCTCATCAGGTCCGCCCGCCCCAGCGTCTCACTTGGCGCCGCTCGATGCGACGTGCACCATCATCTTCATGCTTGACAGGCTCGGCGTCCAGAAGCATTTCGGGCGGGCCCGCGCGGACTAATCAGCACCAAGTGACCGAAGGTGCTAGGCGCGCGGCAGCGCGCAGGGCATAATGGCGAGGCGAGTGGGCCTGGAGGGGCCTCGCCACAGCTAGGTTCGGCGGGTGACCGTCGCCCTCATGGCTAGCCCCCCTAGCCCGCCCCGGGGCGGCGGCACCCGCTGTCATTCTTACCCTCGTATCGGACCACCCACCGCCGCGCCTTCAGCTCTTTTTTCGCGTCCACTGCCGTTTCTCGCAGTCCACTGCCCGTTCTTCGCGGCTGGCAGACTACGGACGATGCGCTACCTATCGGCCTGGGAGCTGCGCCGCTGTCTGCCGATGGAGCTGGCCATCCAGGCCATGGAGCAGGCCTTCGGCGACGACATCGAGATCCCTCCTCGCACACTGCTGGGCGTGTCCCTGTTCATGGCGGGGCGGGTGGGTGCCTTCACCGGGGTGAAGGTGGTCTCGACGGTGGCGGGAGACCCGGCGGGGATGGTGGTCGCCTTCGGCGGCGACGGTCATCCGATCGGGGTGGTGGACGGCCCGGCGCTGACGGCCATTCGCACCGCGGCCGGCGCCGGCCTAGCCACCAGGCTGCTGGCCAGGGATGACGCCCGGGTCATGGCCATGCTGGGCGCCGGCACAATGGCCTTCGACCAGGTGGAGGCGGTGCGAGCCGTCCGGCACATCGACGAGGTCCTGGTGTGGAGCAGGACGCTCGGCCACGCTCGCCGGCTGGCGGAACGGGTCGGGGGAGAAGCGGTCGAGAGCACCGCAGCGGCGGTCCACCGAGCCGACGTGATCACCACGGCGACACCGGCCCGCCAGCCCCTCTTTCCTCCGGAAGCGCTGCAGCCCGGCGCGCACCTCAACGCCATCGGGGCCTTCACCCCCGAGATGGCCGAGATCCCTCCGCAGGTCGTCCGGAGAGCCCGTGTGGTGGTGGACGACCGCCAGGCGGCCGCCGCCGAGGCGGGGGACCTCCTGCAGGCGCACCGCCCTCCCGATCTCATCATGGGAGACCTGCTGGCCGGCCGGGCCCCGGGGCGTGAGGCCTCGGAGCAGGTGACCCTGTTCAAGTCGGTGGGCATCGCCAGCCAGGACGTGGCGGCGGCGGTGGCTGCCCTGGGGCGAGCGGAGGAGATCGGGGCGGGCCAGGTCCTCTAGGCCGGGCCGACCACTCGACTGCCGGAGTCGGCCCGCGCCGCCCAGACTGGCGTGAACATCAGCAGGACTCCGGCTGCAACCACCAGCAGCGGGGCGCTGCGGAACAGGTTGGCCACCCCCACCTGCTCGGCCAGCAACCCGCCCACCGCCGCCCCAACCGGAAGGCTGGCCCAGGCGACGGTGCGGGAGGCGGCGATCACCCGGCCCAGCAGCCACGGTGGGGTAGTCGCTTGCCGGTAGGTGATCAGGGAAACCTGGATCCAGGACACGCCGTAGAAGGCCACGAACATGGTGGAGGCGCCGCCCAGGAAGTCTCTGGCGAAGGAGGCAAGGAACAGGCCCCCTCCCAGAAGCACCACGCCCAGCACGAACGCCCGGCCCAACCCCAGGCGTCCGATCACGCGAGGAGAAGTGGCCGCTCCCGCCACCGCCCCCAGCCCCAGAGCGCTGAAGAGCAGCCCGATCTGGAAGGCCTGCAGCCCCATCTGGCGCTCGGCGAGCAGGACCAGGGTGACCTCGAGGGGGGCCACCACCAGGTTGGCCAGCGCGCCGGCCAGGGTCATCAAGCGCAGCTTGCGTTCCTCCCACAGATAGCCAATCCCCTCACGAAGCTCCACGCTGAAGCTGCGCTGCTGGGAGGGCCTATGGAGTGGGATCGCCCGCACCAGCAGGAGCGAGATCCCCGAAGCCAAGAAGGTGATGCCGTTGAAGCCGAACGCGGCTTCGAAGCCGGCTGTCACGGCGAGGTAACCGGCCAGCGCGCCGCCCAGAGGAAAGGTGAGTGACTGCGAGATCTGCAGCCAGGCATTGGCGTTGGTGAGGTGCTCGGCGGGCACTACCGATGGCATGAGCGCCTGGAGGCCGGAGTCGAAGAAGACCTTGCTGCTCCCCACCAGGAAGGCCACCAGGAAGATCATCCAGACCTCGGCCCGGTCGCCCGTGACCAGCATTGCCAGCGCGAAGAAGGCAGCCGCCCGCAGCAGGTCCGCCAGCACCAGGACGGGCCGCAGCGGGAGGCGGTCCAGCAGAACACCGGCCAGGAAGCCGAGCAGCAAGGTGGGCATGGTCTCGAAGGCCGCGGTCAGGCCCAGGTCGAGGGCAGAGGCGGTCAGCTCGGCGACGAAGAGGGGCAGGGCAACGTAGGCGACCGAGTCCCCGAGCAGGGAGATCGTCTGGCCTCCCCATATGGCGAGGAAGTTCGCCCGGTTGCGCCTCCTGGTCAGCAGGCGCTCCATGCGGGAGGAAGCCGTATCGGTCGTCAAACCGCTCGCCCATGCTAGTGGGCTCCTCCCGGCTTCGTCGCTCGGCCCTCCCCCCGCCCTTTCTTCTTCAGGGGGTGAGCGGCGCCTGGAACGGCGAGGGTCAGCCGGGGCCGCTCACCCCCCGAACCCCCCGGCCCCGCATGGGGTGGGAGAAGAGTGAGGGCCGGGTAGCTTGGCGGGATCGAGAACGGAGACCGGCAGTGGAACCCAAGATCCCTCCACCCTGCGACCTTACGATGGGCTTTCGCCTGCTCGAGAAGGGGGAAGGGAGCACCACCTGGGAGTGGACTCCCGACGAGCGCTTTCAGAACCCTGCCGGCACTGTCCAGGGAGGTTTGATGGGGGCCTTCCTGGACAGCGTGAACGGCGCCTCCCTGGTTCGGGCGCTCGGCGACCGGCGGTTGGCCATCGCCACCATCGAGCAGAAGACGAGCTTCCTGCGGGCGGTGTTCCCCGGCACCACCTTGCGGGCCTCCGGGAAGGTGATCTCGCTGGGAGAGCGGCTGGGCTTCGTGGAGAGCCGGGCCACCGACCAGGAGGGTGAGGTGGTGGCCACCTCATCGTCTACCTGGATACTCTTGCCGCGCCGGTAGCCTGCTGCCCATGGACGCCCGTACCATTCCGCTCTTCCCGCTCCATCGGGTGCTGCTCCCCGGTGCCCGGCTCTCCCTGCAGGTCTTCGAGGAGCGATACCGACTGATGATGGAGCAGTTGGAGGACCAGCGCTTCGGAGTGGTTCTCATCTCGGACGGCTCCGAGGTGGGCGAGCCCGCCCGGTACCACGATGTAGGGACCGAGGGGCGCATCGTCCACAGCCAGGCCTTCACCGACGGGCGGTCGGTGCTCCTGGTGGAGGGGGAGCGGCGCTTCGAGGTCATTGAGCGCCTCTCCGTGGACCCTTACCCCTTGGCGCTGGTGGAGTACCTGCCCGACGAACCGGCGGCCTGGTCGGCGCTCACCCACCTGAGGGACGAGGTGGAGCGAAGCCTCCGCCGCTTCATCGGCCTGGCGGTGGAGAGTGGCGAGAGCGGGGACGTCAACATGTCCATCTCCGAGGACCCGGTGACGGCCTCCTATGAGGTAGCCTCGCTGATGCGCATCTCGAGCCCGGAGCGGCAGGAGCTGCTCGAGCTCCCCACTGCCGCCGCGCGGCTGGAGCGGGAGCTGGCGGTGCTGCGACGGGAGATCGGGCTGCTGGAGCACCTGCTGCAGATAGGGAGACCGAGGTGAGCACCATGAGAGACCTGCCCGAGCTCGTCTCAGACCTGGTCCAGCTCTCCAGGGACTACGTGCGCCAGGAGGCCTTCGGGCCCGCTCGGCAGTTGGGCAGGGTGGCCGGGTTCAGCCTGGCAGCGGCTCTCCTGTTCGGCCTCGGCGGGGTGCTGCTGGGCGTGGTAGGGATGCGGGCACTGGCGAGGGTGCTACCCGAGGTCTGGAGTTGGGCCGCATATGTGGTGTCGGCGGTGGTGCTGGCTGGAGTGGCCGGCGGGATCCTTTGGGCTGGGAGGCGCTGATGGTCGAGCGAGCGGACATCGAATCCAAGGTGCGGGAGATCGAGGGCGTCCTGGAAGATGCCAAGGAGAGCGCCCGGGAGAAGAGCGTCCTGCTGGCGGCGTCGGCCCTCGGTGCGGTGGTCCTTTCCTTCTTATGGGGGCGGCGCAAGGGCCGCAAGTCAGCGGCGGTGGTCGAGGTCTACAAGGTGAGATGAGGGCGGCCCCCTGTCGGGGGACTTACTTGGTCCGCCGCAAGGTCCGGAAGGGGGGAGTGTCGGGACCGGCCAGCCGCACCATCATCCCCTGGCCCTGCCTCAACCTTCGCCTGACCATGAGCTTGCGCTGACTGCGGTTGATCCGCTGGAAGAGCAGGATGAGCAGGATGCCAGAGCCCAGCGCCACCAGCTCTGGCCTGCCTTCCCGGGCTCCCTGGCTGAGGTACTTCGTCCCGATCAGCGTGCGCATCCCGGCCAGACTAGAGCCCTAGAGTGAGCCCATGTGGCGGTGGCGCAGGAACCAACGGCTGGTCCGGGCGGTGGCGATCACCATCGCCGTCGCCATGGTGCTGTTCTACGTGGTCACCCTCTTCCCCCAGGCTCCCTGAGCGGCCGGTCGTCCGCCGGCGGTGGCTGAGCCCTTCGCGCCGGGCGACCTGTGCCTCCTCATCGATGGCAGGGGGCGGCGCTACCTGACCACCCTGCAGCCTGGCCAGGCCTTCCACTACCACGCCGGGTTCCTGTCCCACGACCTCGTCATCGGCCGAGCGGAGGGGAGCACCCTCTCCTCCTCTTCCGGCGCCCGCCTGGTGGCCTTCCGTCCCCGCCTGGCCGACTACATCCTGAGGATGAAGCGCGGCGCCCAGGTGCTCTATCCCAAGGACATCGGCCCCATCGTGATGTGGGCGGACATCGGCCCGGGCATGACCGTCCTCGAGGCCGGCACCGGCTCGGGAGCCCTGACCCTGGCCCTGCTGCGGGCAGTGGGGAGTGAGGGGAGGTTGGTGAGCGTGGAGCGCCGGGAGGACCACGCCGCTCATGCTCGCCGCAACATCGAGCGCTTCCTGGGGCAGATCCCCACCCAACTGGAGTTGCAGGTGGGCGAGGTGGAGAGCATGGTCCCCAAGGTGCGCCCCGACCGCCTGGTCCTCGATGTTCCGGAGCCTTGGAAGGTGGTAGATGGTGCCCTGCAGGGCCTGCAGGATGGTGGCATCTTCGCCAGCTTTCTCCCCACCGTACCCCAGGTGCAGCGGACCGTTGAGGCGCTCACCGAGACACGCAGCTTTGCCGACCCGATGACCTTCGAGGTGCTGATGCGGGAATGGAACCTCACCGGTCGCTCCGTGCGGCCTGCCCAACGCATGGTGGGGCACACCGGGTTCGTGACGGTGGCTCGCAAGGCCGTTCCGTAGGCACCCAGACAAGCAGCCGAGGCCGCCGCCGGACGCCGGAGAGGGTGGTGGGTGCAAAGCGAGGGCGGCCGTATACTTGGAGTGAGCAAGCGGGGGCCGACATGGGGAACGACTACAACCAGGACTACGGCCAGGACATGGGTCAGCTCCAAGCCACCATCAAGATGCTGGAGGAGGAGCTCACCATCCTCCGGCGCCGGCTGCAGGACGCTCCCCGGCGGGTACGCGTCCTCGAGGAGCGTCTGCTGGAGACCAAAGGGCAGCTCAGCCAGGCCGCCTCCCAGAACGACAAGCTGACCGCGGTGCTGGAGGAGGCCCGCGAGCAGCTCGCCCTGCTGCGAGACGAGGTCGAGAAGCTCACCGCCCCT
Source organism: Actinomycetota bacterium (assembly GCA_030776765.1). Classification (GTDB taxonomy): domain Bacteria; phylum Actinomycetota; class Acidimicrobiia; order Spongiisociales; family JALYHC01; genus JALYHC01. The sequence continues at coordinate 19,778 of JALYHC010000163.1, forward strand.
CCCAACACCTTTGGCATGGTCATGGGGGTCAACGAGGACGGAACCGTGGACGTGTTCACCGCCGGGCGCAAGATGCGCGTCAACGTCGAGCCGAGCATCGAGATCAAGTCCCTGGCCAAGGGGCAGGAGGTCCTCCTCAACGAGGCCTTCAACGTGGTGGACATCCGCCACTTCGAGATATCCGGAGAGGTGGTGACCATCAAGGAGATCCTCGACGACAACCGCTTCCTGGTGCTGGGCCGGGCCGACGAGGAGCGGGTGGTGGAGGTGGCAGACCCCATGCGAGAGCAGTTCGTGCGGGTGGGCGACAACGTGCGCATCGACCCTCGTACCGGGCTGGTCTTCGAGCGCCTGCAGCGCCCGGAGGTGGAGGAGCTGGTCCTCGAAGAGGTGCCCGACATCACCTACCAGCAGGTCGGGGGGCTGGCGGCCCAGATCGAGGAGATCCGCGACGCGGTGGAGCTGCCCTACGTCCACAAGGACCTGTTCCAGGACTACCACCTGAAGGCCCCCAAGGGGGTGCTGCTCTACGGGCCTCCCGGCTGCGGCAAAACCCTTATCGCCAAGGCGGTGGCCAACAGCCTGGCCAAGGCGGTGGCCGCCAAGACCGGGCGCCAGGACGCCCGCTCCTACTTTCTCAACGTCAAGGGGCCTGAGCTGCTCAACAAGTACGTGGGGGAGACCGAGCGCCAGATCCGACTCATCTTCCAGCGGGCCAAGGAGAAGTCCGAGCAGGGTGTGCCGGTGATCGTCTTCTTCGACGAGATGGACTCCCTCTTTCGCACCCGCGGCTCGGGCATATCCTCCGACGTCGAGTCGACCATCGTCCCGCAGTTGCTCTCCGAGCTGGACGGTGTGGAGAGCCTCAAGAACGTCATCGTCATCGGAGCCTCCAACCGGGAGGACCTCATCGACCCGGCCATACTTCGACCGGGACGACTGGACGTGAAGATCAAGATCGAGCGGCCGGGCCGCCTCGACGTGAAGATCAAGATCGAGCGGCCCGACGCCGAATCGGCCAGGGAGATCTTCGCCATCTATCTCGAGGAGGGACTCCCGCTGGACGACCAGGAGGTCGCCTCCGTGGGCGGCGACCGGACGGCGCTGGTGCGGGGGATGATCGAGCGCACGGTCGAGCGGATGTACTCGACCATCGACGACAATAAGTTCCTGGAGGTGACTTACGCCAACGGGGACAAGGAGGTCCTCTACTTCAAGGACTTCTCCAGCGGCGCCATGATCGAGAACATCGTCCGGCGGGCCAAAAAGGACGCCATCAAGCGCCAGATCGGGGGAGGGCCGGCCGGCCTGCGGTCTGACGACCTGCTGCAGGCCATCAAGCAAGAGTTCCGCGAGCACGAGGATTTGCCCAACACCACCAACCCCGACGACTGGGCCAAGATCTCCGGCAAGAAGGGCGAGCGCATCGTCTACGTGCGAACCCTGATCGAGGGGGACGGAGAGAGTCGGAGCATCGAGACGATCACCACCGGTCAGTACCTGTGACGCTCGATGGCCATCCATAAGGTCCTCGGCACAGAGACCGAGTACGGCATCACCATCCGCAACCAGCCGGAGTTCAACCCGGCGCTCGCCTCCAGCCTGGTGATCAACTCCTTCGGGGGAGGCCGGGCCAGGATCCAGTGGTCCTTCGAGGAGGAGTCACCCGGCCGGGATGCGCGAGGCTTCGGCTTCGAGGGGGGACAGCCTCCCGAGATGGAGACCGGGTTGGTCAACGTGGTGTTGACCAACGGCGCCCGCCTCTACGTGGACCACGCCCACCCCGAGTACTCCACGCCCGAGTGCTACGACCCCTTGGAGGGGGCCCTGTACGACAAGGCGGGGGAGCGGGTGATGGCCAGGGCGGTGGAGGCCGCCCAGGGCCTGCTGCGGGAGGGCGAGCGCCTGGCGGTGTACAAGAACAACAGCGACGGTAAGGGCAACTCTTACGGCGCCCATGAGAACTACCTCATCTCCCGCGCGCTTCCCTTCGGCGAGGTGGTGCGCTTCTTCACCACCTTCGTGGTGACCAGGCAGATCTTTACGGGCGCCGGCAAGGTTGGCTCGGAGAACGGCCGTCCCCAGGTGGACTTCCAGCTCACCCAGCGAGGGGACTTCTTCGAGGAGGAGGTGGGCCTGGAGACCACCCTCAAGCGGCCCATCATCAACACTCGGGACGAGCCGCATGGGGACGCCAGCAAGTACCGGCGCCTCCACGTCATCATCGGCGACGCCAATCTCTCCGAGGTGCAGACCCTCCTCAAGCTGGGGAGCGCCGCCCTGGTGCTGATGGCCCTCGAGGACGGAGCGCTCCCCGAGCCGCTGCGCCTGGAGGACCCGGTGTCGGCCGTCTGGCAGGTGAGCCACGACCCCGGTCTCGGCCGTCTGCTGCCCATGGCGGAGGGGGGGACGGCCACCGCCCTGGAGCTGCAGTGGCAGTACCTCGAGTGGATCAAGAAGTATGCAGAGCGCTCGGTGGACGACCCGATCTATCGCCAGGTGCTCGAGGTGTGGGAGCAGGTGCTGGCCGACTTGGAGCAGGAGCCGATGCGCGCCGCCGACCGACTGGACTGGGCCGCCAAGTACCGGCTCTTGCGCGGCTATCAGGAGCGCGACGGGCTGGCCTGGGACGATCCCAAGATGCGCCTGCTCGACCTCCAATACCACGACGTGGGCCCGCAGCGAGGCCTCTACCACCAGCTCGCCAGGTCGGGGCGGCTGCAGCGCCTCTTCAGCGACGAGGAGATCGACCAAGCGGTCACCGTGCCGCCCGCCCGCACCCGCGCCTACTTCCGAGGGATGTGCGTGGCGCGGTACTCCGGGTCTTTGGTGGCTGCCAACTGGGACTCGCTGGTCTTCGACATCGGCGAGGAGTCCCTCAAGCGGGTGCCTATGATGGAGCCCTTGCGCGGAGGCAAGGAGAAGGTAGCCGGGCTGCTCGACCAGGCGCCCGATGCGGCCAGCCTGGTGATCGCCCTAGGAGGTGCCGATGGCGGAGCAGGAGAAGAAGCAGACCCAGCGTAGGACCGACGAGTCCCAGGAAGAGGTCGCCGAGGACGCTCCCGCCGAGGCGAGTGAAGAGCTCACCGAGCGCATCGATGACCTGCTGGAGGAGATCGACTCGGTCCTGGAAGAGAACGCCGAGGAATTCGTCAAGAACTACGTCCAAAAGGGCGGGGAGTGACCGATGACCTCCGACCGGGAGGCCTGCCCATCCACGGGGGCCTGCCGGCTTCCAGCTTTACCGCCCTGCTGCGCAGCCTGGAGCTCCCTCCGAGATGGGACATGCCCTCCCACGGCGCCCATGGAGCCGATGGGGCACGTGGGGCACATGGGGCCCATGGGAGCGGAGGGGTAGGGGCTCCCCGGGCCACCACCATCCTCGCCCTGCGCTACGCCGACGGCGTGTTGATGGTGGGCGACCGGCAAGCCACCGACGGGTACTCCATCGTGCATCGCCGTGTGCAGAAGGTGTTCCCCGCCGACCGATTCTCGGCGGTGGCCATCGCCGGCACGGCCGGCCTGGCACTCGAGCTGGTGCACCTCTTCCAGACCGAGCTGGAGCACTACGAGAAGCTGGAGGGGTCGCGCCTCAGCCTGGAGGGGAAAGCCAACCACCTGTCCGCCATGGTGCGCCAGTACCTGCCAATGGCCTTCCAGGGGCTGGTGGTGGTGCCGCTCTTCTGCGGCTACGACGACCTGGAGGGCCGTGGCCGGCTCTATGCCTACGACGTGGTGGGAGGACGCTACGAGGAGCAGGACTATGCGGCCACCGGTTCGGGAGGCCGGGAGGCCAAGGCCTACCTGCGAGGGGCCTTCGAGCCCGAGCTGGGTGAGGACCAGGCGCTGCGGGCCGGCCTGGGCGCCCTGGTGGCCGCCGCCGAGGAGGACACGGCTACCGGAGGGCCTGACCCTCGCCGCGGAATCTTCCCCAATGTGGTCACCGTCACCGCCACCGGAGTGACCGAGGTCGGCGATGAGCGAGTGTCCGGTCTCGCCCGGGAGGTGCTCGAGGGGGCTTCATGAGCCTTCCCTTCTACGTCCCGCCCGAGCAACTGATGAAGGACCGGGCCGAGTTCGCCCGCAAGGGGATCGCGCGGGGGAAGTCGATCGTGGCCGTCGAGTACGAGGACGGTATCCTGCTGCTGGCCGAGAACCCCAGTGGCACGCTGCACAAGATCAGCGAGATCTACGACCGTATCGCCTTCGCCGGCGTGGGCAGGTACAACGAGTTCGAGACTCTCCGCGTAGCCGGTATCCGCCACGCCGACATCAAGGGCTATGCCTACGGGCGCCCGGACGTGAACGCCAAGGGGCTGGCCAACGCCTACTCGCAGACCCTCGGCAACATCTTCACGCATGAGATCAAGCCCTACGAGGTGGAGATCCTGGTGGTGGAGGTGGGAGATGAGCCGAGCGGCAACCGGCTGTTCCGCGTCCTGTACGACGGGACGGTTTACGACGAGCGGCGTTTCTGCGCCATCGGTGGCCAGGCCGAGGCGCTGGTGAACCGGCTCAACGAGCGCTACCAGCCGCGCCTCGGGCTGCACCAGGGGGTGCAGGTAGTGGCCCGGGTGTTCGAGGAGCTGGAGAACCGCTCCATCCCGCCGGAGGAATGGGAGGCAGCCATCCTCGACCGATCCTTGGGCCGGCGCGCCTTTCGCCGGTTGGAGACCCAGGAGATCGCCGCGGGGGCGTGACTCCGGCGGTTGACGACTTTCAGCGCCCCGTCAGTTGCAGCACGATCACCACGACGTTGGCGGCCAGCAGGGCGGCGGCCAGCAGGATCCAGGTCCGTCGAGTGGGGGGCGGCCCCTCCATCGAGTCTTCCGAAGAGTGCTCCGGTTCCTCCAGCAGGGCGTCTACCTCGGCCGCCATCATCACCAGACGCGAGTCCTCCAGGGCGTGGCTCGGCACCCACAACTCGCTCTCTGCCATCGACCCCACGTGCATCGCATAGGGGCCCAACCACTCGCCGCGCAGGTGGACCTCGATGCCCTCCGACTGCAGGCGAGCGGCCAGCACCCGGGCGGTGGCCGGGTCGCCGACACGAGCCAGCAGCACCAGTCCCGATCGATGGTGCTCCCGAAGATCACTCATTCGCTCATCCTCGTCTCTCATTCTCGTCGGGCTCGGTATTTGTGCGCGCCCTGCTATCAGCCCCCGCCCGGGTACCCTGTGGGGGGTGGACCGCCGCATCTTCGGGATCGAGAACGAGTATGGGGTCACCTGTACCTTGCGAGGGCAGCGACGGTTATCCCCCGACGAGGTGGCCCGCTACCTCTTCCGCAGGGTGGTGAGCTGGGGCCGGTCGTCCAACGTGTTCCTCGAGAACGGCGCCCGCCTCTACCTCGACGTGGGCAGCCACCCCGAGTACGCCACGCCGGAATGTGACAACCTCCACGAGCTGGTGGCCCACGACAAGGCCGGGGAGCGGGTGCTGGAGGGGCTGCTCGAGTCCGCCGAGCAGCGCCTGGAGGAAGAGGGCATCCGAGGCCAGATCTACCTCTTCAAGAACAACACCGACTCGGCTGGCAACTCGTATGGCTGTCACGAGAATTACCTGGTGGGCCGCCAGGGCGACTTCCAGCGGGTGGTGGACACGCTCATCCCCTTCTTCGTCACCCGGCAGATCTTCTCGGGAGCCGGCAAGGTGCTGCAGACGGCCCGGGGCACCGTCTTTTGCATCTCCCAGCGCGCCGAGCACATCTGGGAGGGGGTCTCCTCGGCCACCACCCGCAGCCGTCCCATCATCAACACCCGGGACGAGCCCCATGCAGACGCCGAGCGCTACCGGCGACTCCACGTCATCGCCGGCGACTCCAACATGTCCGAGTACGCCACCTACGCCAAGGTGGGCACCACGGCGGCTTTGCTGCAGATGCTGGAGGACAACGTGGTCTTCCGCGACCTCTCCCTCGAGAACCCCATCCGCACCATCCGCGAGATCAGCCACGACATCACCTGCCGCAGAAAGGTGCGGTTGGCCAACGGAAGGGAGCTGTCGGCGCTGGACATCCAGTGGGAATACCTGGAGCGGGCACTGCGCTACAGCCGCAGCCCCGGCTTCCCAGCCCCGGTGCAGCGGGCCGTGGAGATGTGGGAGCACGTCCTCACCGGCCTGGAGAAGGACCCCCTCAGCTTGCGACGGGAGGTCGACTGGGTCGTCAAGCACCACCTGGTGGAGAGCTACCGCAAGCGCCACCAGCTCCACATGGCCCATCCTCGCCTGGCGCTGGTCGACCTCTCCTACCACGACGTCAACCGGCAGCGGGGGTTGTACTACCTGCTCGCCCAGCGCGGCCTGGTGGACCGGGTGGTCACCGACGCCTCCATCGGCACCGCCATCAGGCGCCCGCCCCAGACCACCAGGGCGCGGCTGCGAGGCGAGTTCATCAAGGCGGCCAAGGCTGCCAAGCGGGACTTCACGGTGGACTGGGTGCACCTGAAGCTCAACGACCAGGCACAGCGGACGGTGCTGTGCAAGGACCCTTTCCGGGCGGTGGACGAGCGCGTCGAAAAGCTGATCCGCAGCCTGTAGGGTCACCCGCTTTGACCGGGACCCCCAGCACGCCCTGAGTCCCTACAGTCGCGAGGCAGATGAAACCGATCCTCGAGCGCCTCCTCAACCTGCTCGCCTTCCTCCTGACCGCCGAGCGGCCGGTGCCGGCCGAGGAGATACGCATGACGGTGGCCGGCTACGAGCAGGACTCGGACGAGGCCTTCCGCCGCATGTTCGAGCGCGACAAGGACCTGCTCAGGCAGATGGGCGTGCCCTTGGAGCTGCGGCCCACCGACGCCTGGGAGGTGGAGTTCGGCTACGTGGTCCCCCCCGAGCGGTACGAGCTTCCCGACCCGGCGCTCACCGACGAGGAACGCGCTGCCCTTTGGCTGGCCGCCCAGGTGGTGCGACTGGGAGGCCAGCAGTCGGCTCCCGAGGCGATCTTCAAGCTGGGAGGCGTCGGCATGGTGACCGGCGGGGAGCCCTTGGCGGCCGACTTGGGGATGACGCCCGACGACCTGGCCACGGTCTTCCAGGCGGTGGCGGAGCGACGGCACCTGGAGTTCGGCTATCGAGGTCGTCCCAGGGTGCTGCACCCGTACGGCATGGTCCATCAGCGCGGGCACTGGTACATGGTGGGAACCGAGCAGGGGGCCGGGGAGGTGCGCGCCTTTCGCATCGATCGGGCCTCCGAGCTGGGGCTGGGCGGCCGCCCCGGCGCCTTCGAGCGACCCCCCGGCTTTCGGGCCGGCGATGCGCTTGCCCGGGCGCCTTGGGAGGCGGGAGAGGACGACGTGCAAGCCACCGTCCGCTTCTCTCCGGAGGTGGCCTGGTGGGCTCGCCGCCAGCTGTCGGACGGGGCGGAAGTGAAGGAGGAGGAATCGGGGGCCCTGGAGGCCAAGCTGACCGTCGCCAACCAGGACGCCTTCATCGGCTGGGTGCTGGGCTTCGAGGACGGGGCAGAGGTCCTCGACCCACCGGAGCTGCGGCGGCTGGTGGTCGAGAGAGTGCGCGGCCGGGGATGACCAGCCCCCGCACCGCCCATCGCCTGGCGCGCATCCTGTCGATGCTGCCTTGGGTGATCGCCAACCCCGGCAGCACCGTCGAGGAGGTGTGCTCGCGCTTCGGCTACTCGCGTCGCCAGCTCCTCGAGGACCTCGACCTCGTCTTCGTGTGTGGGCTGCCCGGCTACGGACCCGGCGACCTCATGGTGGCCTACGTGGAAGAGGACGAGGTGGTGGTGGACATGGCGGACTACTTCTCCCGGCCCATGCGTCTCACGCCCGCCGAGGCCTTGGCGCTGCTCGCCGCCGGCATGGCCTTGATCAGCTCCGGCGAGGCTCCTCCGGCATTGCGGCGTGCGGTCGACAAGCTGGCTCGGGTGGTGGTGCCCGAGGCCGACACCGCCCTGGCCGTCGAGCTGGCCGATGAGCCCGGCCTGGTGGCTTCGTTGCGCAAGGCGAAGCAGGAAGAGCGCGTGGTCCGCCTTACCTACACCTCCCTGGGCAAGGGGGAGACCACCGTCCGGCTGGTGGAGCCCTGGTCGGTGTTCTCCACCCTGGGCAACTGGTACCTGTCCGGTTACTGCCGCAGCGCTCGGGGTGAGCGGGCCTTTCGGGTGGACCGCATTCGTGACGTCGCCCTCACCGAGGAGCGCTTCCGGCCACCGGAGAACCTCCCTCCGCCCGACGTGCGCTATACGCCCGAGGAGGGCGACGTGCAAGCGGTGATCCGCCTGGGCGAGGGCGCCCGGTGGGTGGCCGAGTACTACCCCGTCGAGCTGCTGGACGCCGACCAAGACGAGAGCCTGGTCCGCTTCAGCGCCTCCGATGCGAGGGTGGCCGCCCGCCTCCTGCTCCGTTTGGGAGGGGACGCCGAGCTGGTGGAGGGCGCCGAGGTGGGCGAGGCGCTGGGGGACCTGCGGGAGAGGATCCTGGCCCGCTACGGCGCGTAGGGGCGGGCCCGTCCCGGCCTCCCAAACCCCCTCCGGCCTCGCCTCGCTCGGCCTCCATCCCCCCGGGGGTGAGGGAGGAGAGTGGCATTGACTATTTCCCAATAGTCCTTCAGGGCGCCAGTGCCTCGGCCGATACCCGCGGCGGTGACCACCATCAAGACCACATGCGAATACTGCGGGGATGTCGAGCTGGTACCCGACGACCTGGCACTGGAGCTCGACCCCGGGCAGGACCAGGGGAAGTACCGCTTCGAGTGTCCGGTGTGTGCCCGGGTGCAGCGGCGCCCGGCCAACTCCCGAGTGGTCAGCATCCTCCTGGCCACGGGGGTGACGTGGCGGGTGGTCGGAAGCCCCATCACCGAGCGCGAGATCCAGGAGTTCTCCCGGGAACTGGAGCGGGAAGACTGGATGCGCTATCTGCCCACCCCATAGGCCACCCCATAGGCGACCCGTAGGGGTCCCATAGGGTCCCAGAGGGAACCGGCCCATAGGGGTCCGGCTTATGGGGGCCGGTAGGCTCCCAGGCCGACCGAGCGACGGTCCACCGAGTGAGGCCACCTCTACCATGGCAGGAACGCCATGCTGAACATCTCGCCCCTCGAGGTCCTCGTCATCGGGCTGCTGGCCCTGGTCCTGTTCGGCCCTCGGCGCCTGCCGGAGATCGCCAGGCGGGCCGGCGACATCGCCCGCGAGCTGCGGCAGACGACGGATGAGTTCCGGAGCGGCCTGGAGCGCGAGTACCAGGAGCTCATCCATCCCCTACAAGACATGGGGAGGGAAGCGCGCCAGGCCCTGGAGGACGAGCCGGCCCCCGAGCCTAAGCCGGCCCCCGAGCCCAAACCGGCCCCCGAGCTCAAACCGGCCCCCGAGCTCAAACCGGCCGCCGAGCACAAAAGGGAGGAACCGTCGGACGAGTGATCGAAGAGCGGTCTCCCATCATGGACCACCTCGAGGAGCTGCGCTGGCGGCTGGTGAAATCGGCGGCGGGGGTGGCACTGGGCTCGGTGATCGCCTTCTTCTTCCACGAGCAGCTGCTCGCTTTCCTCACCCAGCCCTACGACCAAGTGGTGGGCGACGATGGATTGGTGTTCACCGAGCCGACCGAGGCGTTCTCCGTGGTGATGAGGGTATCCCTGCTGGGAGGCGTGCTCCTGGCCAGCCCCGTGCTGATCTACCAGACGTGGGCGTTCGTGAGCCCGGCCCTCACTCTCCGGGAGCGCCGCTACGTCCTCCCCCTGGTAGGCCTGCTGGCCATCCTCTTCTGGTCGGGCGTCGCCTTCGCCTACTGGTCCCTCACCAGGGCACTCGAGTTCCTGCTCACCTTCGGTGGGGAGAGCCTGCGGGCCCTCATCACCATCCGGAGCTACCTCTCCTTCGCCACCCGCTTCCTGCTGGTGTTCGGGTTCGCCTTCGAGTTCCCGGTGTTCATCTTCGCCGCCGCATTGGTGGGCATGGTGAGCTCGGCGCAGCTGGCACGGGGTCGCCGGTGGGCGGTCCTCGTCATCGTCATCGTCGGCGCCATCATCACCCCGAGCGGCGACCCCCTCACGCTGGCCGTCCTCTCCGTGCCTCTCTACCTGCTCTACGAGGGCACCATCTGGGTGGTGCGGCTGGGGTTGAACCGATGAGCCTGGAGGAGTTCTTCGCCCGTCTCCCCTTTCCTCCCGACCGCTTTCAGCTGGAGGCGGCCCGAGCGGTGCTGGACGGGGAGTCGGTGGTGGTGACGGCCCCCACCGGGGCCGGGAAGACCCTGGTGGCGGAGGCGGCGGTGCACCTGGCCCTCGAGGGCGGCCGCCGAGCCTTCTACACCACACCGTTGAAGGCCCTCTCCAATCAGAAGTACGGGGACTTCCTGGCCCACTACGGGGCCGCCAGGGTTGGTCTGCTGACGGGGGACAACGTCGTCAACGGCGACGCCGACGTGGTGGTGATGACCACCGAGGTGTTGCGCAACATGATCTATGCCCGGGAGGGGGCGCTGGGCGACCTGGGCGTGGTGGTGCTGGACGAGGTCCACTTCCTTCAGGACCCCTTCCGGGGGGCGGTGTGGGAGGAGATCATCATCCACCTTCCTCGCCCCGTCCCCCTCGTGTGCCTCTCCGCCACCGTCTCCAATGCAGAGCAGTTCACGGAGTGGGTGCGAGAGCGGCGGGGAAGCACTCGCCTGGTCCTTGAGCGGCACCGGCCGGTGCCGCTGGAGAACCTCTACCTGCTCAAGGACCGCCACGGCCAGCGCCAGCTCCTGCTCCTGCCCACCTTCGTGGAGCGCGGGGGCCGCACCAAGCCCAACCCCGAGGTCGCCCGCCTCCTGGGGAGGACCGGGCAGCGTCGCCGTCGCTTCGCCACTCCCCGGCGGGGGGAGACGGTGGAGGCACTCGCCGAGCAGGGCATGCTTCCGGCCATCTACTTCCTCTTCAGCCGCGCCGGGTGCGAGGACGCAGCCAGGCAGATCGTCGGCGACGGCATCCGCCTCACCACCTCGGAGGAGGGTGAGCGCATCCTTCAGTACGCCGAGCTGCGCACCGCCCACCTCGACCCCACCGACCTGGTGGTGCTCGGCTACCAACGCTGGACCGACCAGCTGCAATGCGGCGTGGCCCCCCACCACGCCGGCATGGTGCCGGCTTTCAAGGAGACCGTCGAGGAGCTGTTCGCCCGGGGACTGGTCAAGCTGGTCTTCGCCACCGAGACGCTGGCGCTGGGCATCAACATGCCCGCCAAGTCGGTGGTGCTGGAGAGCCTCAGCAAGTTCACCGGCGAGAGCCATGAGCTGCTGCAACCCGGCGACTACACGCAGCTCACCGGGAGGGCCGGCCGCCGGGGCATCGACACCCGGGGGTACGCGGTGGTGCTGTACTCACCGTACGTGCCCTTCGACCGGGCGGCGGGCATCGCCGGGGCCGGCAGCCATCCATTGCGGTCCAGCTTCCGCCCCACCTACAACATGGCCGTCAACCTGGTGGCCAACTATCCACAGGAGGTGGCCGAGGAGCTGCTCAACGCCTCCTTCGCCCAGTTCCAGCGGGAGGCGGGGCTGGAGGGCCTGCGGCGCTCGCTGGAGCGCAACGAGGAGGCGCTGGCCGGCTACCGCCGGGCGGCCGAGTGCGAGCGAGGAGACGTTTGGGAGTACCTGGGTGGGCAGGATCAGGTCGGTCGCTCTTCTCGCCGCAAGGTCATGCAGGAGTTCGCCCGCCGCACCCAGGCCGGCGACGTCCTCGAGGTGCCTGAAGGGCGCCGGGGGGGCCGGTACGTGATGCTGGCTCGAGGCCGTACCTCAGAGCCCCGCTTGCTCTTGCTTTCCAGCGCCGGTGAGCTGGACAGGCTGCGTCCCGAGGAGCTGCCCATCGGCACCGCCAAGGTGGGCTCGATCACCTTGCCCACCCCCTTTCAGCCCCATGAGGCACCGTTTCGGGACAGGGTGACCGCCGAGCTGCGCAGCTTCGCCGCCGGACGGGCGCTGCTGGTAGCGGGCGAGGGCTTGGGCGGGGGGGACCTCCACCCCGTGGCCGGCTGTCCGGAGGTGAGCGAGCACGTGCGCTGGGCCCGCCGTGCGCAGCGCATGTCCACGGAGGTGGAGCGCCTACGGGGGCGCCTCGAGCGGGCCGGGAAGGGACTGGTGACCGAGTTCCGCTCCATCCTCGACCTGCTGGAGGAATGGGGCTACTCGCAGGGGTGGTCGCTGACCGAGCGAGGCGAGAACCTCCGCTTTATCTACAACGAGGTGGACCTGCTGGTCGCCGAGGCCGTCCAGCAGCGGTTGTTCGCGGCCCTGGGGCAGGCAGAGGTGGCCGCCCTCGCCTCCGCCTTCATCTATGAGCCTCGCTCGGGGGTAGAAGCGAGGACCTGGCCCACACGGGAGCTGGCCGCCCGCGGAGATGCGTTGATGGCCCTGTGGGAGCGGTTGCATCAGGCGGAGGCCGCCAGGGGCCTGACCGAGAGCCGGCCTCCGCAAGCCGGGTTCGCAGAGTTCGCCTACCACTGGGCGAACGGAGCCGACCTGGAGGACCTGCTGGCCGATGACGAGCTGGCGGCCGGCGACTTCGTACGCACCTGCCGCCAGCTCCTCGACCTCCTCCGCCAGCTAAGGGACGCCTTCCCCAAGCTGGCGGAGACGGCGGCCTCTTCGGTCAAGGCCATCGACCGGGGAGTGGTGGCGGCGGGGGGCATCGTCTAGGGAATGCAGCCCTGGTGGGCAGTCGTCAACCCCCGGGCAGGGCGGCGGGGCCAGGTGGCCGCCCGGGCGCGCCGCGCCCTGGAGAGCCGGGGCCTCGAGGCGTTGATCTCCGTTCCCGACCGGGCCGAGGACGTCGGCCGGGTGGTGCACGACGGAATCGCCGCCGGGCATCGCCGCTTCCTGGCCGTGGGAGGGGACGGCACCGTCAACCTGGTGGTAGATGCCCTCCTGCGCCGTCCTTGGGGCCAGCCTCCCGTACTGGGAATCCTGCCGGCAGGGAGCGGGTGCGACCTGCTGAGGACCTTCGCCCTCCCGCAACAGATGGAGAGGGCGGTCGCCCACCTGCTGGGCGACCAGACGTACCGTGCCGACGTCGGGCTGCTGCAGGGGCACTGGGGCGAACGGCACTTCCTCAACGTGGCGGAGGCAGGGATCGGGGCGGCCACCGTGCGAGCTTCCCGGCGGATGCCGCGCCCCTTGGGCTCCAGCCGCTACCGGATCGCCTTCTGGGTGACCTTGGCTCGATTCAGACCCAGCGATGTGGAGCTGCGGGCCGGGCGGCGCTCCTATCGGGGACCGGCCACCAACGTCGTCTTCGCCAACGGCCAGTTCTTCGGGGGAGGGCTGAACATCGCCCCCAAGGCCAACCTGGTGGACGGGCTGCTGGATATCCAGGTGTTCACGGGACCACTTCGAGAGGCGCCGGCCCTGCTGCGACGGGTGAGGGGCGGGCTTCACCTGGACCATCCTTCGGTGCGGCGGCTCTCTTCAGAGGAGTTCGACCTGGTGACCGGGCGACCGTGGCCGGTGGAAGCCGACGGCGAGTTGCTGGGAGAGACGCCACTTCGGGGCCGGGTGCTGCCCGAGGCCATCGAGATCAAGATCTGAGCTCACTGGGGAATGTCGGCGGGCCTGGGCTTGTAGATATACTGCCGGCCCGCTCCCGGTTCGAGCGGGGATCCATCAGCCGGAAGGGATGAGCAGATGGCGCGCGACAAGGATCACCCCAGCATGGTCGAAGAGCCGGACGACCAGCGCCTCGAAGAAGACGAGCTGGACGTCGAGGACTTTGACGAGGGTCTCGTTGAGGAGGACCTCGAGGTGTTGGACGAGGACCCCCTCGAGCAGCTGGAAGAGGAAGACGAGGAGGACCTCGAAGTCGTCGAGGAGGAAGAGGAGGAGCACGAGGAGGAAGAGGAGGAGGACGAAGAAGAGGCTCTCGACGAGCTGGAGGCGGAGGAACTCGACATGCTCACCGAGGACGAGGAAGCCGAGGTGCTGTTGGTCGATGAGGTCGCCGAGCTGCGAGCCCTGCGCCGTGAAGAGCTGAGCCTGGATGTCGAGGCCGAGGAGATTCGGCGCAACGAATTCGTCTGCACGTCGTGCTTCCTGGTGAAGCGGATGAGCCAGCTAGCCGACAAGGGGCGGATGATCTGTCGCGACTGTGCCGCCTGACGTCGTCGCGGTCATCCCCACATACAACGAAGTCGAGAACCTGGCGCGGGTGGTGGCGGCGACCTTAGACCAAGGCTACCGCGTGCTGGTGGTCGACGACGCCTCACCGGATGGCACCGGAGAGCTGGCCGACCGAATGGCGATCCGGGAGCCCCGCCTGACCGTCTTGCACCGGAGCCGGAAGGAGGGCTTGGGGCGGGCATACTCATCCGGGTTCCGGAGGGCGCTGCAGATGGGAGCCGAAGTGGTGTGCGAGATGGACGCCGACTCCTCCCACGACCCCTCCGACCTGCCCAGGCTGGTACGGACCGTCCAAGAGGGAGCCGACGTGGCCCTGGGCAGCCGGTACGTGAAGGGAGGCGCCACCCCCGACTGGCCTGCCCATCGCAGGTTCCTCTCCCGGGCCGGCAATCTCTACGCTCGCACCATCCTCGGTCTGCCGGTGCGCGACGTCACCGGAGGTTTTCGGGCTTTCCGCCCGGCGGCACTGCAGGCCCTCGAGCCGGCCACCTGCCGGTCGTCGGGCTACGCCTTCCAGGTCGAGATGGTGTGGCGGGCGGTCAGAGCCGGCATGCGGGTGGTGGAGGTCCCTGTCGTCTTCCGAGACCGCCGCCACGGGTCCTCGAAGATGACGGGAAGAGTGGTGCTGGAGGCGATGTGGCTGGTGACCCGGTGGGGGGTGCGGGCAAGGGCCGCCTGGCTACCCTTCGTGGGCGAGGAGGACCCATGGACGTGAGGGCCCGCCGGGCGACCGAGACAGACCTTGGGGAGCTGGTACGCCTCTACCGGCTGCTCGAGCAGGAGATGGTGGCCCTCAAGGCGGTCTGGGCTCTCGCCGACGGGTTGGCGGAGCCGGCGGAGGCCAGCCTCAAGGAAGCCCTCGAGGAGCCCGACGCAACGCTGTGGGTGGGGGAGATCGAGGGAGTGCCGCTGGGCTTCGTCCTGGCCCGGGTGGAGCCGTTGCTCGAGCAGGGCGGCGACGGGACCACTGGGCCCATGGGAGCGCCCATGGGAGCGGTGGGGGCGGTTCGCCTGATCTTCACTGAACCGCAGGCCCGAGGTGTGGGCCTGGGCGAGGTGATGCTGGAAGCGGCCCTCGATGAGCTGCGCGGGCGTGGCCTGCGACTGTTCGATGCCCACGTCCTGCCCGGGCACCGGGACGCCAAGAACTTCTTCGAGGCAGCGGAGTTCTCGGCGCGCTCGATCGTCATGCATCACGAAGACGAAGGGTGAGAGTTGGGGGCAGGGCTCTTGCCGGGTGTGGGGCCCGTGCCCGGTGTGGGGGCGGTGATCGTCGATGCACGGGGCCGCCTACTCATGGTCAAGCGGGGCGGCGCTGCCGGCAGAGGCCTGTGGTCGATCCCGGGGGGCAAGGTCGGCTACGGGGAGACGCTCCGGCAGGCGGCGAGAAGAGAGGTGCGCGAGGAGACCTCGCTCGAGGTGGAGATCGAGGACGTCGTGTGGGTGGGAGAGGCCATCGGGCCGGGGGACCCCCCCGATTGGCACTACGTGCTGGTCGATTTCCGGGCACGGGTGATCTCGGGGCAGCCCCAAGCGGGTGACGACGCAGACGCGGCGGAGTGGGTGCCGCTTGCCGAGGTCCCGTCCCGACCGGTGACCCCCACCCTCCTGGAACTGCTGGAGACGCTCGACCTTCAGCCCCGCTCTTGAGGGGCCGCTTGCGGGGCCTGCTACTCCAGCACTCGCATCACCACCCCCGCCCGAGGCTTGGGATAGAAGAAGGTCGACTTCTGGGGGAACCGGACTCCAGAGTCGATCGCTTCGACAATGGCCTCCGCCGGGATGGGTGCCGTCAATACCCCCAGGTGCCGCTCATCCAACCGTGCGACTATCTGCGGTGCTTCCGGTTGGTACTGGGCCGCCGACTCTTGGAGGCCCAGCAACGGGTAGAGCAGCTCACGGGCGATGGCCGAGCTGGCCCGGCGCCAGGGCGGCGGGAAGGCGGCCACCGCCTGAGCACGTGGGCGCAGGTGAAGAGCCTCGATGCCGTGTGCCTCCCGCCAAAGCAAGACCAGCTCGCCGGGTCGCTCCGGTGGCCGGGGGGCGCCGGGCTCGACGTGGAAGGCCTGCTCCAGCCCCTGCCGCTTCGGCTGGGCGGCCGGCAGGAGGCGGTGAAAGGGCCCCACCGACAGGCCGCCCCCTCGAGCCGGGGCCACGAAAGCCAGGATGGCATCCCAGGGACCGGCCCCCTCGGCCCTCCGCTCCCGGCGATAGCGAAGGGCCGTGGCGTAGCGATGGTGTCCGTCGGCGATGGCCACCGGGTGGGCGGCAAGGACTTCCTCGATGGTCCGCATCACCCCTTGGCGTCCCAGGTCATACAGCCGGTGATGGACCTCGTCGCAACGGAAGGCCAGCCGGGGCGGCCCCTCGGGCTCCATCAGGGTGGTGAGGCCCTCGGCAGGTGTGAGGGCGACGATCGGGTCCAGGTTTGCCTGCGTGGCCCGCAGCACTGCCATGCGGTCGGCCTTGACATCCTCCATCGTCTCCTCGTGCGGAACCACCCTGTTGCCGAGCGGTTCCAGCCCCAGGGCGCCGACGATCCCCTGCGCCTGCCGAGGGCGCCCGGCGGGATCCCGATATCCCATTCGGTAGAGGTAGAAGCGGGCCTCCTCGTCCTGTGACAGGACGCCGGTCGCTCGCCAGCTCTCGAGGGTCTCGGCGGCTTCGTGGTAGGCGGCGTCGTCCGGCTGGGGGAGGAGCAGCCGCACGACGTTGTAGGGCGAGCGGCCCAGATAGTGCCGGTGGGCCGACGAGTCGATCATGTCGTAGGGAGGGCAGGTAGCGTCGCCGGGGGCGGGGACACGAGTGGGCTCGAACAGCAGCCCTCGGAACGGGGAGAACATGGCAGAGGTTGTAGCGCTCACCAAGCCGGCCGGCAATGTGGTGTGCGACCTGGACGGGGTGGTCTACCTGGCCGGCCAGGCGGTCCCGGGAGCGGGGGAGGCCCTGCTGGAGCTGGAGGGGATGGGCCTGCGGCTGATCTTCGTCACCAACAACTCCACCAGGTCCCCGGCGGCGGTGGCCGCCGAGATCCGCCAGACCACCGCCTACCCGGCCCACCCCGGGCAGGTGGTCACCTCGGCGCAGGCCGCCGTGCGCTTGCTGTCGCCCTCACCTGGTTCAAGTGGGCCGGCCTGCTTGGTACTGGGGGGCGCCGGCATCGCCGAGGTGCTGGGCCAGGAAGGAGTGCCGGTGACCGGGTCATGGCCGGAGGCGGGGGCGGTGGTGGTGGGCTTGGACTGGGAGCTGACCTACGACCGGCTCCGCGATGCCTGCCTGGCGGTGCGCGCCGGAGCCCGTTTCGTGGCCACCAACGTGGACGAGACCTTTCCCACCCCTCAGGGCGAATGGCCGGGAGCCGGCGCCATCGCTGCCGCCGTTCGGGCAGCTACCGGGCGGGTACCGGAGGTGGCCGGCAAGCCGCACTCGCCCATGCGGGACCTGGTGAGAAGCCGGCTCGCTCCAGGTCCGACATGGGTGCTGGGGGACCGGCCCTCAACGGACTTGGTGATGGCCCGGGCGGAAGGATGGAAGGGGATTCTGGTGCTGACCGGGGTGGCCCGAGAGGCGACCGGGTTGCCGCATGACCAGACGCCCGACCTGGTCATCGACAGCCTGGCCGACGTGCCGGCGGCACTGCGAAAGCTGGGCGGGGGTGGCAATCCGTCCAACCTCAGGTAATAGCCGCGCCTGGCGCGCCACTAGAACCTCAGGTTCGGGGAGATTCGGGCGGCGCGGGCCAGGCGGTGCCTGCGGATGCGCCGGCGAAGCAGGGCGCTGAACAGCAAGGTGGCCACCATCCCGAACACGAAGCCGGCCACGTGGGCCTCCCAGGCGATGGAAGTGGCCTGGGCGGCGATGAAGAACTGTCCCAGGAACCACAGTGCCAGGAAGATCCAGGCCGGCACCGCCACCACCCATGGGAACAGGAAGACGGGGATGATGGTGACCACCGAGGCGAGCGGGAACAGCACCAGGTATGAGCCCATGACCCCGGCGATGGCCCCGGACGCTCCCACCACCGGGACGGTGCTCTCGGGCCGCAACAAGACGTGCGCCAGGCTGGCCACCAACCCCGAGACCACGTACAGCAGGAAGTAGCCGAGCCTCCCGTAGCCGTCCTCGATGTTGTTGCCGAAGATCCACAGGCTCCACATGTTTCCGATCAGGTGCAGGAGCCCGGCGTGGAGGAACATGGAGGCCAGCAAGGTGGCGAAGACCGGCTTGTCGGGGAAGACGGGACGCTCCTCCGGGTCGGCCGAGCAGGGGCCCCCCCGCACCTCGTCCCTGCTGAGCGGCTGGCCGGTGGTGATCTCGCACGGAATGGCCGCGTAGCGGTAGGCGAACTCGCTGGCGGTGGCCGGCGCTCGCGGCTGAAGGGCGAAGAACACGTAGACGGCGGCGGCGATGATGGCCCAAGTGACCCAGGGCCTGCGGAAGCTGGGGTTGACATCTCGGATCGGGATCAAGACAGTGTCCCGTCACAGCCACCGGCGATAATGAACGCATGGATACTAAGCACGATGTGGACGATCTCCTGGAGAGGCTGAGGCAGGTCGACCCGGCCAAAGCCCCTGAGCTGGCCGACCGCATCGCCGCCGCGCTGGGGGACGAGCTGGAGGAGCGGCCCGCCCCTGCCCCTGGCTTGGCGCCCATGGGGAGCAGTGGCCCCCACGAGGGGCTCCCACCAAGGGAACCGGAGACGTGACCCGGAGGCGGCTGGATCGGGAGCTCGTGCGGCGCCATCTGGCGGACACCCGGGCGGCGGCCCAGCGAGCCATCAACGATTCCCGGGTGCGAGTGGGAGGGGTAGCGGAGCCGAAGGCAGCAACGCTTGTGGATCGGCTCACCCCCATCAGCCTGGTCCCCGAGGAGGCCGGCTACGTGAGCCGGGGAGGGGCCAAGCTGGCCGGCGCCTTGCGGCAACTCCCGGTGCCGGTCGCCGGCCGCCGGGCGCTCGATGCCGGCGCCTCCACCGGCGGCTTCACCGACTGCCTCCTACAGGAGGGAGCCTCCCACGTGACCGCGCTCGACGTGGGGTACGGTCAGCTGCACTGGAGGTTGCGGGGCGATCCCCGGGTGAGAGTGATGGAACGCACCAACCTCCGACACGTCCACCCCGCCCAGCTCGATGCGCCGTTCGGGGTGGTGGTGGCGGACCTGTCCTTCATCTCGCTGGGCGCGGTGGCGGCGGTGCTGGCCGCACTGGGCGACGAGGCCACCGACTATGTCCTCCTGGTGAAGCCCCAGTTCGAGCTGGGCAGGGACCAGGTGGGAAAGGGCGGCGTGGTGCGCGACCGCCAAGGACATGCCCGGGCCTTGCGCACCGTCGTCGAGGACCTGGCCCGGGCCGGCCTGGGAGTGCGACGGGCGGTCGCCTCCCCGCTTCCGGGAGCCAAGGGCAACCGCGAGTTCTTCGTCTGGGCCCGCCGCGGGCCGGTGCTCGTCCAGGACGACGACCTGGCCGAGGTGGTGGCGTGAAGCTCGGCCTGGTGGTCCATGCCGAGCGCTCCCAAGCTCACCAGGTGGCCCATGCAGTGGTGGCAGGAGCCCGACGGCGGGGCCTGGAAGCGGTAGGGCAGCGGCGGGATGCGCGGCTTCTCGGCATCGGCGAGGCGGACCTGCGGTTGCCGGGCATCGACCTCTTGGTGGGGGTGGGCGGGGACGGAACCATGCTGGAGGCGGTCGGCTTGGCGCTGCAGGCAGGCGTGCCGGTACTGGGGGTGAACGTGGGCCGGGTGGGCTTCCTGGCGGAGGTCGAGCCGCACGAGGTGGAGACTGCCCTGGACGCGCTGTCGGCCGGCGAGTGGAACGAGGTGCTGCGAACCACCGTGCAGGCCTCCTGGAGTGGAGCGGAACCGGTGGTGGGGTTGAACGACGTGGTGATCGACAAGGCCTTCAGCTCCCGCCTGGTCTCCTTGGTGGCGGAGGTCGACGGCCGCCGTTTCATCACGTACCACGCCGACGGCGTGATCGTCTCCACGCCCACCGGGTCCACCGCCTACAACTACTCGGCCGGAGGCCCGCTGGTCGACCCCGAGGTGCCAGTCCTGGTGCTGACGCCCGTGGCCCCACATTCACTCTTCGACCGCTCGGTGGTGTTCCCTCCCGGGACGGCCTTGCGGTTCAGGGTGGAGGATCGCCAGGCGGCCCTGGCCGTCGATGGCCAGGAGTTGGCCAAGCTTCAGCCGGGGATGACGGTGGAGGTCACCAGTGGGCCCCAGCCGGTCCGCTTCATCTCCGTGTTCCGGCGAAGCTTCCCCCAGCTGGTCACCGGCAAGCTTCGCCTCGACCGTGCTTGAGGAGCTGTCGGTCCGCAACCTGGGCCTGATCGAGGAGGCGCGGCTCGAGCCGGGACCGGGCCTGGTGGTGGTCAGCGGGGAGACGGGCACCGGCAAGACCCTGCTGATGGGGGGGCTGAACCTGCTCCGGGGCTCCTCGGCGCGGACCGAGCAGGTGGGCCCGGCCGGTCCCGAGGCACTCGTGGAGGGTCGCTTCCTGCACCGCGGCTCGGAGGTGGTGGTGAGCCGGCGCCTGGTGAGCGGAGGCCGCAACCGGGCGTACCTGGACGGGGAGATGGTGCCCGCCCGGCTGGTGGAAGAGCGTATGGGGGGACTGGTGGAGATGGTGGGCCAGCACGACCACCTCATAGTGGGCCGCAGCGCCGAGGTGCGGCGGATGGTCGACTCCTTGCTCGATCGCCCGGGCCAGGCGGCTTGGGACTCGTACGCGTCCGCCTGGAGCAGGCTGACCGGCCTTCGTGAGGACCTCGGAAGGCTGGGAGGCGACCGCCGCGCACTGGAGCGGGAGCTGGAGATGGTCCGCTTCCAGGCCGAAGAGATCGCCGCCTCCGGGTTCGGCCCTGGCGACGACCAGGCGTTGCGGCAGCGCGCCGACCGGATGCGCCATGCCGAAGAGCTGGGTGCTGCCTTGGCGGAGGCGCTGGAGCGGATTCAGGTGGAAGGAGGGGCTGCCGAGGCGCTCGGCTCGGCGGTGGATGCACTGCGGCGAGCCGCTCGCCTCGATCAGTCCCTGGCACCATTACGGCAGCAGGCCGAGGATGCCTCCTCGCTGCTCGCCGAGCTGCTGCTCGAGGTGCGGTCGAACCTGGAAGGGCTGGAGCGCCAGCCTTTCGAGCTGGGCGAGGCGGAGGCCCGCCTGGCCCTCCTGGGAGGCCTGCGCCGCAAGTATGGTGACACGCTCGAGGAGGTCCTGGCATTCGGGCGGCAGGCCGAGGAGCGCCGGACCGAGATCGCAACGCTCTTGGAGCGCGCTTCCCGGCTGGAGGCCGAGCTGGACGAGGCGGAACGCCGGGTGGCGGAGGCGGGCGGCGTGCTGGCCGACGCTCGTCGGCATGCCGGGCGGCGGCTGGAAGAACGTGCCGCAGTCCAGCTTGGCGACCTGGCCTTCTCCCACCCGGTGGTACGCGTCGAATTTCGCCCAGCAGGTCCCTCGGCTTCAGGCACCGAGGAGGCAAGGCTGTTGTTCGCCTCCCACGCCGACCTGCAGCCCGGCCCGGTGAGTCAGGTGGCGTCGGGGGGCGAGCTGAGCCGGCTGGTCCTCTCACTGCGGCTGGCGTCGGCAGCCGGGGAAGCACCGGTGGTGGCGTTCGATGAGATCGACGCCGGCCTGGGCGGCGAGGCCGCCCTCGCCC
This sequence comes from Actinomycetota bacterium, assembly GCA_030776765.1. GTDB lineage: Bacteria > Actinomycetota > Acidimicrobiia > Spongiisociales > JALYHC01 > JALYHC01. The sequence goes on from JALYHC010000163.1 coordinate 41,538, forward strand.
TGGGGCGCAAGCTGGCCGCCTTGGCCGAGCACCGCCAGGTGCTGTGTGTCACCCACCTTCCCCAGGTGGCCGCCTTCGCCGATACCCACTTCGTGGTGGAGCGGCGGGGCAATCGGGCGGCCGTGCGAAGGGTCGAGGGCGAGCCCCGGCTGGAGGAGATCTCCCGCATGCTGGCCGGGCTGCCACACAGCGAGCGGGGTCGCGGCCACGCCGAGGAGTTACTGACGCTGCGCCAAGCCGGGTAGGCCCCACCCCGACCCTCCTTCTTCAGGGGGTGGTCGGCCATCGGAGAGGGTGGAGTTGCTAGGGGCCTCCCACCCCCCGAACCCCCCGGGCCCCGCAAGCGGGAGGGGGAAGGACGCTCCCCCGGCTCTCTGACCTCCACTGGTACCATGCGGGTCCGTGGCCAAGTTCGTGTTCGTCACCGGCGGGGTCGTCTCGAGCCTCGGCAAGGGCATCACGGCCGCTTCCCTCGGCCGGCTCCTCAAGTCCCGGGGACTGCGGGTGGTCAACCAGAAGCTGGACCCCTACATCAACGTCGATGCCGGCACCATGAACCCCTTCCAGCATGGAGAGGTGTTCGTCACCGACGACGGGGGGGAGACCGACCTCGACCTCGGCCACTACGAGCGCTTCACCGGGGAGAACCTCCACCGGGACTCCAACGTGACCACCGGCTCCGTCTACCTCTCGGTGATCCAAAAGGAGCGGCGCGGCGACTACCTGGGGGACACCGTGCAGGTGATCCCCCATATCACCAACGAGATCAAGTCGCGCATCCGGCGCCTGGCGGACCGCCACGAGGTGGACGTGGTGATCACCGAGATCGGGGGAACGGTGGGCGACATCGAGATCCTGCCCTTCCTGGAGGCGATCCGCCAGTTTCGCAAGGATGCCGGGCCGCACAACGTGGCCTACCTGCACGTCACCCTGGTGCCCTTCCTGGAGCCCAGCGAGGAGCTCAAGACCAAGCCGACTCAGCACTCCGTCCAGGAGCTGCGCAGCCGGGGCATCCAGCCCGACGCCATCGTGGTGCGATCGGAGTCACCCATCGACGAGGGGGTCCGGCGCAAGATCAGCCTGTTCTGCGACGTGGGAACCGAGGCGGTGGTCAACGCCCCCGACGTCCCCAACGTCTACGGGGTGCCGCTGCTGCTGCAGCGGGAAGGCCTGGACGAGGTGATCTGTCGCATCCTGCGTCTGGAGACCGCCGGGCCCCGCATGCAGGAGTGGGAAGTGATGGTGGAGCGGATGGACAAGGCCGTCGAGTCGGTGACCATCGGCCTCGTGGGTAAGTACGTCAACCTCCCCGACGCCTATCTGTCGGTTCAGGAGGCCCTCAAGCACGGTGCGCTCGCCAACGACGTCGCCCTCGACCTGCGCTGGATCCCCAGCGACGAGGTCGACGGGCTGCTGGCCGCCTCGTATCTGGAGGACGTGGACGGGATCCTCGTGCCGGGGGGATTCGGGGTGCGGGGCATCGAAGGCAAGGTGCAGGCGGTGCGCCATGCTCGCGAGGAGGGCATACCTTTCCTAGGGCTGTGCCTGGGTCTGCAATGCGCAGTCATCGAATTCGCCCGGGCCAAGCTGGGCCTGCCCAATGCCAACAGCTCCGAGTTCGACCCCACCACCCCCCACCCGGTCATCGACCTGCTGGAGAGCCAGGCGGCTGTGACCGACCTGGGAGGCAGCATGCGGCTGGGCCTCTACCCCGCCAAGCTGCGGGAGGGTTCCCTGGCTCATTCCCTCTACGGGGAGAGCCTGGTGTACGAGCGCCACCGGCACCGGTACGAGGTCAACAACCGCTACCGCAATGCCCTGCAGGAGGCGGGCCTCCTCCCGTCGGGCACGCTTCCCGACGACTCCCTGGTGGAGATGGTCGAGTTGCCGGAGCACCCCTTCTTCATCGCCTCGCAGTTCCATCCCGAGTTCAAGTCGCGTCCCGACCAGCCGCACCCCTTGTTCGCCGGCTTCATCGCCTCCGCCATGGGCCGGCGCCGGAGGGCGGTGCCACATGGCGGCGGAGCCCGCTCGGAGGAGACACTCCCGGAGCGCCGATAGTGCCGCCTGCGGGCGCGCCCTTCCGGCTGCTCGGCGTCCGCCACCTCGAGCGGGGCCGGCTGCTCCAAATGCAGCGCCGCTGGTACTGGAGCCTGGAGGGACGGCCGATGGTGCGAGAGATGGTGCGCCACCCGGGATCGGTGGCGGTGCTGCCTGCCCTGGATACCGAGGTGGTGCTGGTGAGGCAGCCCCGCACCGCCATCGGAGACGCCCTGGTGGAGATCCCGGCCGGCCTGCGGGACCTGCTGGACGAGGAGCCCATCAGCACCGCTCGCAGGGAGTGTGAGGAGGAGACCGGCTTCCGCCCTCACCGCATGACCCTGCTGCACCGTTTCTACAACTCGCCGGGGTTCACCGACGAGCATACGTGGTTGTATCTGGCCGAGGAGTTGGAGCAGATCGACCGGCGGCCGCAAGGGGCGGAGGAGCGGATGAGCGAGGTGGTGCGCCTGCCATGGGAGGAGGCCTTCCGCATGGGCCGGGAAGGCGCCATCCAAGACGCCAAGACGGTGCTCGCCCTCTACGCCCTCGGGTTCGAGAGGGGATGGCTGTGATCGTCGGAGTCCCCAGGGAGCTCAAGCCGGACGAGTATCGGGTGGCCATCACTCCGGTGGGGGTGCGCGAGCTGGTGGGCCGCGGCCACGAGGTGCTGGTGGAGAGCGAGGCGGGGGAGGGCTCAACCATCCACGACGAGGAGTACAGCGCCCAGGGCGCCAAGGTGGTGCCCACGGCCGACGACCTGTACGGCGAGGCGAAGATGATCCTGAAGGTCAAGGAGCCCATGGCCGACGAGCTTCCCAAGCTGCGGACGGGTCAGATCCTGTTCACCTACCTGCACCTGGCCGCCCAGCCAGCACTCACCCGAGGCCTGATGGCAAGCGGCGCGGTGGCCATCGCCTACGAGACGGTCCAACTGCCGGACGGAAGCCTGCCGCTTTTGGCACCCATGTCGGAGATCGCCGGGCGCATGGCCACCCAGGTGGGCGCGCACTTCCTGCAGAAGGCCGAAGGAGGGCGAGGAGTGCTGGTGGGCGGGGTTTCGGGGGTGATGCCGGGGAAGGTGGTGGTGATTGGAGCGGGGATGGCGGGTTCCAACGCAGCGGTGATCGCCATGGGGATGCAGGCCCAGGTGGTGGCGTTGGACCGCGATATACGGAAGCTGCGGGTGCTCGACTCCCTCTACCGGGGCCACCTCCTCACCTTGTCCTCCAACCAGCTCACACTGGAGCAGCAGGTGGTGGATGCCGACCTGGTGATCGGGACGGTCCTGGTGCCGGGCGCCTCGGCGCCCAAGGTGATGACGGAGGACATGGTCCGCTCGATGCGCCGGGGGGCGGTGCTGGTGGATGTGGCCATCGACCAGGGAGGCTGCTTCGAGACCAGCGAGGAGACCACTCACGCCGACCCGGTCTACGTCCTCCATGACGTCGTCCACTACGCGGTGGGCAACATCCCCGGGGCGGTTCCGCACACCTCTACCTACGCGCTGACCAACGCCACGCTGCCCTACGTCCTGGCCCTGGCCGACCAGGGGGTGAGAGGCGCCGTGGAGAGCCACCCGGAGCTGATGGCGGGGGTGAACGTGGCCGAGGGGGCGGTAGTACATCCGGCAGTAGGGGAGAGCCTGGGCATCCCGGCCCATCCGGCTACGCAGGTCCTCGCCGAGCTGCAGTCGTAGGCAGCCTGCCTGAAGCGCCTGCCTCAAGCCCCTATCTGAAAGAAGGGCCCGAAATGGCAGATCTCGAACAGGGTGTCGAGGAGTTCCTGGTGGCGCTGGCGGTGGAGCGGGGGGCCTCCCCCAACACGCTGGCCTCCTACCGGCGTGACCTCGCCCAGTACCTGGAATTCCTCGGGAAGCGCCCTCCTGATCCCGAGCTGGTCTCCCGCTTCGTGACCCATCTGGCCGGGCGCGGGCTGCAGGCGGCTTCGATCGCTCGCAAGGCGGCCGCAGTGCGCGGCCTGCACCGCTTCTTGCTCGCCGAAGGACTGGCAGAGAACGATCCCACCCTATGGTTGGAGGCCCCACGGCCCGCGTCCGGGCTGCCGAAGGCGCTCACCATCGACGAGGTGAACGCCTTGCTTGGGGCACCAGATGCTTCCCATCCCCTGGGACGGCGGGATCGGGCGCTGCTCGAGTTCCTCTATGCCACCGGAGCTCGGGTGAGTGAGGCAGCCACCCTGGAGATGAACGCCCTGGACCTGGAAGAGGGCGTCGTCGTCCTGAGCGGAAAGGGGTCCAAGCAGCGACTGGCATTGCTGGGCCGCTACGCCCGGCAGGCCATGCAGCACTACCTGCCCGATCGCATGGCTCTGCGGCGGGGACGGCGGGACCCGGGCGTCGTCTTCCTCAGCTCACGCGGCCGCCCCCTCAGCCGTCAGGGCATCTGGGGCATCGTGCGTGTGCAGGGGGGGAGGGCCGGCATCCCACGCGACCGCATCTCTCCCCACGTGCTGCGCCACTCGACCGCCACCCATATGGTCGAGGGGGGCGCCGACCTGCGTACCGTCCAGGAAATTCTGGGGCACGCTAGTATCAGGACGACCCAGGTGTACACGCACGTGTCACCGCGACATCTCCACGAGGTCTACGTCACCTCGCATCCCCGAGCAAGATGAGCACCACGATCGACTACGACGCTTCCCGCCAGGCGCTCAGGGACGAGCGGCTCAAGCTGGTCCACCGGTTGGAGGAGTTGGGCGCCACAGAGGACGGCCAGCTCCGCCACGACCGGGAGTTCGCCGACAGCTTCGCCGATGCCGGGGCGGCCACCGCCGAGCGTACCGAGGTCCTCGGCATGGTGGAGACGATCAGACAGCAGCTCGACGAGGTGGACGCCGCCCTGGGCCGTCTGGAGGCGGGCACCTACGGGGTGTGCGAGAGCTGCGGGGAGACCATCTCGCCGGCCCGGCTGGAGGCCCGGCCGGCCTCCAGATACTGCGTGGCCTGCAAGAGTCGCCGATAGGCGGCCGTGCGGCTCACCGGCAACCAGTTCCTGGACGTCGTCTTGTTCCTGGCATTGCTGCTCCCCTCCGTGATCCTGCACGAGGTGATGCATGGATGGCTCGCGCTGCGCCTGGGCGACCACACCGCCCGGCGGGCGGGACGCCTGACCCTCAACCCGATCCGCCACATCGACCCCTTCGGGTCGGTGATCCTTCCGGGGCTGCTGGCCCTGGCGCGGGCGCCGGTCTTCGGCTGGGCCAAGCCGGTGCCGGTCAATCCGGCCACCTTCCGCAACCCGCTTCCCGGCATGGCACTGGTGGCGATAGGAGGGCCGCTCACCAACCTGGCCCTCGCCTTTGGGGCGGCCCGGCTGGTGCTGCCCCAGGTCACCGGCACCGGCGCCAGGCTGACGCTGGGCTTCGTCTTCCTGAACGTGGTGCTGGCCGTCTTCAATCTCCTTCCCATCCCTCCGCTGGATGGCAGCCGAGTGGTGCGGCTCTTCCTTCCCCCCAAGGGCCGGGCCCTGCTGGCCCAGGTGGAGCCCTACGGGATCCTCATCATCTTCGCCCTGCTGTTCGTGTTCGACGAGGCGTTCAGCTTCCTGGTCCCGCTGATCCTCGGAGTGGTCGGCTGGATGATCGGATGAGAGAGGCGAGGCTGGGCGGCTGGGGCCACCTGGCCCACCGGCTCTTCCAGGTCGCCTGGGCTCGACCGCTCTCGCCACGTGAGCAGAGCGAGGTGGGGGCGCTGCTCGGTCCGGCGGAGGCCCGCCTCTTCTGGTCCCAGCCCAGCGCCGACCAGCGACACGGCCTCGCCGCCGCCCGTGCCGTCCTCCGGCAGGCGCCCGGCCGGCGGGACCTCGCCTGCGCCGCCCTGCTCCACGACGTGGGGAAGCGCCGTGCCGCCTTGGGGCTGGTGGGGCGCTCCCTGGCTTCCGTGATCGCCAAAGTCGGATTGCCCGCCAGCGGCCGCTGGCGGCACTACCTGGACCACCCCGCCCTGGGTGCCGCCGACTTAGAACAGGCCCAGGCCCAGGCCCTGGTCATCCAGTTCGCCTGCCACCACCACAATGGACGCCCCGAGGGCATCGACGAGCGAGATTGGGAGCTGCTGCAGCGAGCCGACGGGCCCTCTCGGAAGACAAGGCGCCTCCCCAGGCACGAGGCCCAATAGCATGTGCCGACCAAAGCGGGGGTCCGATGTCTCATGAGGTGAAGACGGCCGTGTTCGAGGGCCCCCTCGAGGTGCTCCTCGAGCTGGTCAGCCGGCGGCAGGTGGAG
>JALYHC010000164.1 GCA_030776765.1 Actinomycetota bacterium
CCGCCCCTCCCGCCACAGACCCTCCCTCCAGCACCCAGCGCCTCCATTGCCCGGTGGCGGGCGTCTCTGCCTTCGTGGACAGCTGGGGAGCGCCTCGTTCGGGAGGTCGTTCCCACCAGGGAGTGGACATGATGGCGGCCCGAGGCACGCCGGTGGTGGCCGTCGAGGCGGGAACGGTCGCCCTCGACAACAGCAGCCTGGGAGGCATCAGCCTATGGCTGATGGCCGATGCCGGCACTCATTACTACTACGCCCACCTAGACGGCTGGGCAGACGGGCTGGAGTCGGGGCAGCACGTGGAGGCGGGGGACCTGGTCGGCTCGGTCGGCAGCAGCGGCAACGCCTCGGCGTGGGCCCCCCACCTGCATTTCGAGCAACACCCGGGCGGGGGCCAGGCCATCAACCCCTATCCGCTGGTGGTCTCGCTCTGCCGATGAGCAAGGGGCCGGCCCAGTGGGCCGGCCCTCACCTGGGAAGGAAGGAAAGCCTCCCGATCTCCCGATCCGATGGCACGTTCACCATCCCTATCGGTAGGTCCTTTGGCCCGCTTCGGCGTCATTGCCGCCACGCCTCCAAGGGCTAGTCACGGATTCCCCCTCCCCATGCTAGAGGGTCAGGGGGAGGACTCCAGCAAGGCCTCGGTCAGCTTGGCGATCCGGGCTGTGCAGGTCTCCTCCTCGGCGGGGGGGACCAGCTCGACCATCCGGCGAGCGGCCTGCAGGAAAGCGGCGGTCGCCGGGTTGTCGGGGTGCGTTCCCACCACCGGCCTCCCCCGGTCGCCTCCCTCCACCACCTGGGGATCGAGAGGCACCTGGACGATGAGCGGCACTCCCAGGGAGTCGGCGAGCTGCTGTCCTCCTCCTTCCCCGAAGAGCCGATAGCTCTCTCCATGGCGGCAGGTGAAGGCGGACATGTTCTCGACCACCCCTACGACCGGCATATAGGAGCGGCGGGCCATGTCGGCCGCCCTCCTGGCCACCTTCTGGGCGGCCATCTGCGGCGTGGTCACCACCGCCATCTCGGCCTGTGGCAGGAGTCGCGCCAGGGCCATTTGGATGTCTCCCGTCCCCGGGGGCATGTCGAGGACCAGGTAGTCGAGGTCGCCCCAGGCCACGTCTCTCAGGAACTGCTCCAGCGCCTTGGAGAGCATCAGGCCACGCCACATCAGGGCCACCTCCTCCGAGTCGACCAGCAGGCCGGTGGAGACCAGCTCGATCCCCTGCACGTGCATGGGCTCGATCTTGCCGTCGGCATTGGCCTCCAGGCGTCCCTGGGCGCCCAACATGCGCGGCACCGAGAACCCCCAGATGTCGGCGTCCAGCAAGCCCACCTGCAGGCCCAGTTGTGACATGGCAACGGCAAGGTTGACGCTCACCGAGGACTTGCCTACCCCGCCCTTGCCGCTACCGACGGCGATCACCCGCGTCAGCGGGCTGACCATGGTGGGGGAGGCCTCCTCCCGTACCCTCCAGCGGGCCTTGGACATCACCTCCGAGCGCTGTCGCTGGGTCATGGCCACGGTACGAACTCGGGCCTCGTGGATTCCTGGGAGGGCCTTGACCTTTCGCACAACGTCGCTCTCGATCTGGTTGCGCATCGGGCACTCGGCGATGGTGAGGGCGACGCGGATGGTCGCCAGGCCATCGGAGAGCTCTACTCCCTGCACCATCCCCAGCTCCACGATGTCGCCGCCCAGCTCGGGATCGACGACGCCGCGGAGGGCGTCGATGACACGCTGGGTGGAATCTCCGTTCATCGTGCTCATATGGTACGGCCTGTCCTCGCTTCCCCCGCCAACCAGGCTTCAGGGGAAGGAATCGGTGGTGGTCTGCGTTATACTGTTCAACACCGCGAAGAGGAGTTCCCATCCGATGATCACGCTCACCAAGCCGGCCGCCGAGAAGGTGCGCTACCTGCTGGAGCAGGAGGGTGACAGCACGATGGCACTGCGGGTGGCGGTCCGCCCGGGTGGGTGCTCGGGCTTCTCCTATGAGATGTTCTTCGATTCCGACCTCGACGGCGAGGACATCGTCGCCGAGTACGAGGGCGTCAAGGTGGTGGTCGACCCCCAGAGCGGTCAGCACCTCAAGGGGGCCGAGCTGGACTACAAGGACGGGTTGCAGGGGGCGGGCTTCGCGATCAACAACCCCAACGTCAGCCGTACCTGCGGCTGCGGGAGCTCGTTCAGCTAGACCTCCAACGGAATAGTGAGGAACAGGGCGGGCAAGGCCCGCCCTTGCCTTTGTCTACCCTGGTCTGCGAGGAGGAGCATGGGCAAGCAGGTGCTCGACACCCCCAGCGCCCCGAAAGCGCTGGGACCGTACTCGGTGGCGGTGGAAGGCAACGGCCTGGTCTTCATCTCCGGACAGGTGGCCATCGACCCCCAGACCGGGGAGCGTGGTCCGGACGATGTGGAGGCCCAGGCGTCGCAGGTGATGCAGAACCTGGGAGCCATCCTGGCCGACGTTGGCCTCGGCTTCGACGCCGTGGTGAAGAGCACCATCTTCCTGGCGGACATCGCCGACTATCCCGCCGTGAACGCCGTCTACGGATCGCACTTCGGTGATGCGCCGCCCGCCCGGGCCACCGTGCAAGCGGGCGCCCTGCCGGGGGGATTCCTGGTGGAGATCGAGATGGTGGCGGCGAGGTAGCCCTGTCGGGGTGCTTAGAGAGATGGAGGATGGATGAACCAGCAGGAGATCTTCGGGCGGCTCGGCATCTCCGAAGAGAACCCGGGTGCGTACGGGGGCGGGTGGCGGGAGGCACACGGGGCGGCACTGGACAGTCAGAACCCGACCACCGGGCAGCCGCTGGCCACCGTGCGCCAGGCCGATGGGTCCGACTACGAGCAGGTGGTGCAGCGCGCCCGGGAGACCTTTCTGGAGTGGCGCATGCTGCCCCCGCCGGTGCGCGGGGACTACGTGCGTCGGATCGGGGATGCCCTGCGAGACGTCAAGGAACCCCTCGGGGCCCTGGTCGCCCTCGAGAACGGGAAGATCGTCGCCGAGGGCAAGGGCGAGGTCCAGGAGATGATCGACATCGCCGACTTCGCGGTAGGGCTCTCCCGCCAGCTGTACGGTCTCACCATCGCCTCTGAGCGGCCCCGCCACCGCATGTTCGAGCAGTGGCACCCACTGGGGCCGGTGGGGGTCATTACCGCCTTCAACTTCCCGGTGGCGGTCTGGTCGTGGAACGCCTTCATCGCCGCGGTGTGCGGCGACACGCTGATCTGGAAGCCCTCTTCGGAGGTGCCCTTGTGCGCCATCGCCGTGCAGAACGTCTGCCACCAGGTGATGGAGGGCTCCGGCTTGGAAGGGGTCTTCAACCTGGTGATCGGGCGAGGGTCGGAGGTGGGTGAGCTGCTGGTCAACGACCGGCGCCTGCCGCTCGTCTCGGCTACCGGCTCCTGCGGGATGGGTGAGCGGGTCGGCACCGCGGTGGCCCGGCGCTTGGGCCGCTCGCTTCTCGAGCTGGGCGGCAACAACGGCGTGATCGTCCTCGACGACGCCGACCTCGAACTGGCGGTTCGCGCGGTGCTGTTCGCGGCGGTGGGGACCGCCGGCCAACGCTGCACCACCTTGCGGCGGCTGATCGTGCAGGGCGGGGTGGCCGAGGAGATGACCGGGCGCCTGATCGATGCCTACGCCCAGGTGAGCATCGGCGACCCGCTGCAGGAAGGCACGCTGATGGGCCCGCTCATCAACGCCCAGGCCCTCGAGCAGATGATGGCCGCGCTGGAGATCGCCAAGGAGCAGGGCGGGAAGGTGCTCTGGGGTGGATCCAGGGTGGAGGGGCTGTCCGGGCACTTCGTGGAGCCGACCATCGTCAAGATCGGTAAGGAGGCCCCCATCGTGCAGGAAGAGACCTTCGCTCCCATCCTGTACCTCATCGAGGTGGACGACCTGGACGAGGCCCTCGAGGTGCACAACGGCGTGCGGCAAGGCCTCTCGTCGGCCATCTTCACCGAGTCGCTGCGCTCGGCCGAGGTCTTCCTCTCGGCCATGGGATCGGACTGCGGGATCGCCAACGTGAACATCGGCACCTCAGGGGCGGAGATCGGCGGGGCCTTCGGAGGTGAGAAGGAGACCGGCGGAGGCCGGGAGGCGGGATCAGACTCCTGGAAGGCCTACATGCGCCGGCAGACCTGCACCGTCAACTGGGGAGGCGACCTGCCCCTCGCCCAGGGCATCGAGTTCGGCTAGCGGCCCCCGCCTTCCAGAGGCGGCCACCAGCAGGCCTGCGGACGTTGCCACCGCCCCAGCCCGCACCGCCGCCCCCTGCAGCATGGTGTACACAGCAGGCGCTTGGCGCCGCGCGCGATAGATCAAAGCCTGTGCTGCATCCACACGTTCGGTTCCCAATAGCTGCCGCGGTCAGACCGGAGATCGATGGTCAAGGTGCTGAGGCCGCCGGGAAACCAGTAACTGCCACTGTCGGGGAAGGCCATCTGTGTCCACTCTTCCCACTCGGCCACGGTGCCGGTGATTCGGAGGGACCGCGGTTCGGGTTTCAGCACGGTTGCGCCCAGGCGTTCGTGAACTCGCATCCATGGATCGAAGAGGAGCCCATCCAAACGGCGCCAGGCGGCGTAGCGATCGATCGGTACGAGCGGGTAGCGCTCCTTCCAACTCGGACGTACGGGAGCGATCAGGGAGGCGAGGTCGTGCGTGCGGGCGAGTTCTCGCATTGCCTGCACGGCGAGGGCACTCAGGCCGCCGCCCTGGAGATCTCGCGGCACCATGATCACGAGGGCGCACAGGACGTTGGCGCCCCTCTCTTCGAAGCCACGCGCGATGGCGCCGTCGATCCCGGTCGGCAGGTCCTCAACGCTGCCGTCCCAGCGCACGGGAATCGATCGCGCCCGGGCCAAGATCTCGTCGCCATCGCCAACCAGGTGGAACTGGAACTCGGGCCGCTCCCCGGTGAGGCGGCCCCAGTAGCGATTGAGGACCTCGCCATGGTTGTTGTACTCGGGCACCGTGTCTCGGGTCCGCTCCCAAGCAGGTTCGGTCAGGTCGGGACGCTCGGCCACAGTCGCAATCCTCATGGCGAGAGGGGGACGGAGCGAGTCACCCCAACCGGTAGCCCACCGACCTCACTGTGGTGATCCAGGAGGCGCGCTCCTCGCCCAGCTTGGCCCGCAGCCTCCGCACGTGCACGTCGACGGTGCGTGCCCCTCCGAAGTAGTCGTAGCCCCACACGTTGGAGAGCAGCTGCTCCCGGCTCCACACCCGGACCGGGTTGGCTACCAAGAAGCGCAGCAGCTCGTACTCCATGTAGGTCATGTCGATCGGGCGCCCACCGAGGGTGGCTTGGTAGGTGGCGGTGTTCAGCTCCAGGTCCTTGAACTGGAGGACCTCGCCCAAGTCGACCGCCGGCAGGAGGCGGCGCAGCCGGAGGGAGAGCTCGACGGGGTCGAGAGGAGTGAGGACGAAGTCATCGCAAGCTCCCCCCTCCAGACGGCCGGCCAGCTCCCGGGGAGCGGCCAGTAGCACCCGCACCCCCTGGTCTCGGGCCCGGCGCGCCAGGCTCCAGCCGCGAGTGTCATCGTCACCCAATTCCACCACCAGGGCCCACCAACCCTCGGGCGGGCGGCGCTCGATGAGGTGGGCTGCGTCGGCGATGGACATCATCCGTATGCCGGCCACCCGGAGGGCTTCGGTGAGCTCCGGCGAAGCGGGATCGGGAAAGACGGCCACCACCATCAGAGGATGGGGAGGTACTCCTCCAGCTCAAAGCGGGAGACGTGGTGCTGGTAGCGATCCCACTCCCGGCGCTTGTTGCGCAGGAACCAGTCGAACACGTGCTCGCCCAGTGCCCTCGCCACCAGCTCGGAGCCCTCCATCGCCTCTAGTGCCCCAAACAGTGTCTCGGGCAGTCGGGTCACGCCCGCTGCCGCCCGTTCCTGAGGCGTGAGCTCGAAGATGTTGTTGGCCAGCTCCGGAGGTAGCGGGTAGTTGCCCCTCACCCCCTCCAGCCCGGCGGCCAGGATCACCGAGAAGGCCAAGTAGGGATTGCAGGCCGCATCGGGTGCGCGGTACTCCACCCTGGTGCTGGCCGGCTTGCCGTGCTTGACGTGTGGCACGCGCACCAGGGCCGACTGGTTGTTGCGCGCCCACGAGACGTAGATGGGGGCGTCGAAGCCGGGCACCAGGCGCTTGTAGGAGTTGACCCACTGGTTGGTGACGGCGGTGATCTCACGGGCATGGTGGAGGAGGCCGGCGATGAAGCTCTGGGCCACCTTGGACAATCCGTAGTCGGACCCCGCCTCGTAGAAGGCGTTACGGTCGCCCTCGAAGAGGGAGAGGTGCATGTGGAAACCGCTCCCGTCGTGGTCCTCCATCGGCTTGGGCATGAAGGTGGCATAGATATCGTGCTCCAGGGCCACCTCCTTGACCGACAAGCGGTAGGTCATGACGTTGTCGGCCATGCTGAGGGCGTCCGTGTAGCGCAGGATGATCTCGTGCTGGCTGGGAGCCACCTCGTGATGGGAGTGCTCCACGGGTATGCCGAGCTGCTCGAGGGCCATGATGGTCTTACGCCGGTACTCCTGGGCGACATCGAGCGGAGTGAGGTCGAAGTAACCGCCCCGGTCGAGGATCTGGGGCTCGGGAGAGCTGTCCTTGAAGTAGAAGAACTCCAGCTCGGGGCCCACGTAGAAGGTGTAACCCAGCTCGGCGGCCCGTTCCAGGTTGCGCCGAAGGACCCAGCGGGGGTCGCCCTCGAAGGCGTCTCCGTCGGGAGAGAGGATGTCGCAGAACATGCGGCCCACCCCGGGCTGGTCGGGTCGCCAAGGAAGTATCTGGAAGGTTGCCGGGTCGGGGCGAGCCAGCATGTCCGCCTCCTGAACTCGGGAGAAGCCGTCGATGGCCGACCCGTCGAAGGTCATGCCCTCCTCGAAGGCCACCTCCAGCTCTGCGGGGGTGATGGCCACCGACTTGAGGAAGCCCTGCACGTCGGTGAACCACAAGCGGATGAAGCGGATCCCCCGCTCCTCGACCGTGCGGAAGACGTATTCGGCTTGCTTGTCCATTTGGACCTCCTGACAGGCATCGTACCGGCCGAGGCGAGAGCCGGAAGCAGGCGAAACAAAGTCTTCACATTTCGGCAACGGTGCCGAAACCATGAGTGGTTAGAAAGCGAGCGTTCGCACACAGAAGTGAGGTGGAAGCATGGACAAGACCCCGGACGACGTGCTGAGGATGGCGGACGAGGGAGGCTTCGAGTTCGTCGACTTGCGCTTCTGCGACCTCCCCGGGCAGGTTCAGCACTTCACCATTCCAGTCGGCGAGCTCAACGAGGCCGGCTTCGACGAGGGCTACGGCTTCGACGGCTCTTCGATCCGCGGCTTTCAGCAGATCCAGGAGTCGGACATGATCCTGGTCCCCGACGCGGCGACCGCGGTGGTGGACCCGTTCCGAGAGCGGCCCACCATCATCCTCTATTGCTTCGTCAAGGACCCGGTCACCGGGCAGCCTTACACGCGCGATCCCCGCTATGTGGCGCAGAAGGCGGAGGCCTACCTCAGCGGCAGCGGGATCGCCGACGTCTCGTACTGGGGACCAGAGGCGGAGTTCTACATCTTCGACTCGGCCCGCTTCAACCAGGACCAGCACTCGGCCTACCACTTCATCGACTCTGATGAGGGGGCATGGAACTCAGGGCGGGACGAGGACGGGGGCAACCTGGGCTACAAGCCCCGCTACAAGGAGGGCTACTTCCCGGTGCCTCCCACCGACCACTACCAGGACCTGCGCTCCGAGATGGCTCGGGTGCTGGCGGACATGGGTATCGAGGTGGAGGTGCACCACCACGAGGTGGGCACGGCCGGCCAGGCGGAGATCGATATCCGTTACGCGCCGCTGCTGCGGCAGGCCGACAATGTCACCCTCTTCAAGTACGTCACCAAAAACGTGGCCTGGCGGCACGGCAAGACGGTGACCTTCATGCCTAAGCCGATCTTCCAGGACAACGGCTCGGGCATGCACACCCATCAGAGCCTGTGGCGGGAGGGCGCCAACCTCTTCTATGACGAGATGGGCTACGCCGGGCTGGCCGACGTGGGCCGCTGGTACATCGGCGGGCTGCTGGAGCATGCTCCCGCCCTGCTGGCTTTTGCGGCTCCCACTACCAACTCCTACCGCCGCTTGGTGCCCGGCTACGAGGCGCCGGTGAACCTGGTGTACAGCCAGCGCAACCGCTCGGCGGCGGTGCGCATCCCGCTCTACTCGCGCAAGCCGGCCGCCAAGCGGCTGGAGTTCCGCTGCCCCGACCCGTCCTGCAACCCGTACTTGGCCTTCTCGGCCATGCTCATGGCGGGGCTGGACGGCGTCCAGAACAAGATCGAGCCCCCCGACCCGGTGGACAAGGACCTCTACGACCTGCCGCCGGAGGAGCTCTCCGAGGTGCCGTCGGTGCCGGCCAGTTTGGAGGAGGCGCTGGATGCCCTGGAGGAAGACCACGACTTCCTCCTGGCGGGGGACGTATTCACAGAGGACCTGATCGATTCCTGGGTCGCCTACAAGTGGGAGAGGGAGGTGGACGCCATCCGCCTGCGCCCCCATCCCTACGAGTTCTACCTGTACTACGACATGTGA
>JALYHC010000165.1 GCA_030776765.1 Actinomycetota bacterium
GGCGAGGGGATGTTGTGCGTGATGATCCATTGCGGCAGCCGCGGCCTGGGCCACCAGACCTGCACCGACCAGCTGAAGGTGATGACCGACGCCATGCAGAAGTACCGGGTCGAGGTTCCCGACCGGCAGCTCGCTTCGGTACCGGTGCGGTCGAAGGAGGGAGAGGGCTACTTGGGAGCCATGGCTGCCTCGGCCAACTTCGCCTGGGCCAACCGACACGTGCTGGCCCACGCAGCCCGGCAGGGCTTCGCGGCCGCCTTCCGGATGTCGCTGGAGGAGACCGGCATGCGGCTGGTGTACGACGTGGCGCACAACCTGGCCAAGCTCGAGCACCACGTGCTGGGAGGAAGACGCCGGCTCTTGTGCGTCCATCGCAAGGGTGCCACCCGCGCCTTCGGCCCCGGCCACGAGGACCTCCCATCGGACCTGAGAGGCGTTGGACAACCGGTGCTGATACCCGGCAGCATGGGGACCGCCTCCTGGGTGCTGCGGGGGACGGAGGGCAACCCGGCGTTCGACTCGGCCGCCCACGGGGCCGGCCGCCTCATGAGCCGCAAGAAGGCCAAGGGCACCGAGCGGGGCGGGCGAGTGCGGGACCTGTTGGAGGGGGCGGGGATCTCGGTGCGGCCGGGGTCGGTGAAGCTGCTCTCCGAGGAGGCCGACTACGCCTACAAGGACGTCGACGAGGTGGTGGACGTCTGCCAGCGGACCGGGCTGGCGGTCAAGGTGGCCCGACTGCGCCCGCTGGGAGTGGTGAAGGGGTAGGGGAGCTAGGCCGTACCTCGGTGCTCTGACGCTAGGCGTAGGCTGAGCGCCCCAAAGAGGAGGAGTGATGTCGGCCATCGGCTGGATCGAGATCCCCGCCAGAGACCTGGAGCGATCGGCGGCTTTCTACGAGGCGGTGTTCGGCTGGGAGATCGACCGGGAAGGGCCCTTCGAGGGCTACTTCACCTTCCGCTATCCGACTGGGGAGTCGGCAGGCGCCTTGACTGACCAGTGGGAGCCGGCCTCACAGCCGGGGGTGATGATCTACATCGAGACCGACGAGATCGACGATGCCCTGGCCCGGATCATCGAGCAGGGCGGGAGCACCGTGCAACCCAAGACCCTGATCGATGAGGACACCGGCTGGTGGGCCTCCTTCCAGGACCCGGCCGGCAACCAGGTCGGCCTCTTCCAGGGCTGACCGCTGCCCGTCAGCTGAGCAGGTCCTCCAGCAGTGGGCGCACCACGTCCGGCAGGTGGCGCCTGGCAAGGGTCATCTCGGTCCGGTAGGACCGGCGAAGCTCTTCCAGTCGCCGCCGCGCCTGGGCGTCGGCCTCCACCATCTGTCGCTGCAGGGCCTCCATCCGGCGCAACAGCTCGTCCATCTCCTCCTGGAGCTCGATGATCCGCCTCACGCCCTCCAGGTTGACCCCCTCGCCCGTCAGCTCGGTGATGAGCCTGAGGCGGGCGAGGTCCTGGTTGGAATACCGCCTGGTGCCCCCGGCCGTCCGGTAGGGCTTGAGCAGCCCCTTTCGCTCGTAGATGCGCAGCGTCTGGGGATGGACGCCCGCCAGTGAGGCGGCCACCGAGATCACGTACACGGCTCCGCCGTCACGCTCGTGAGCCACGCTCACACCTCCAAGCCGGCGCGCAGGTTCTCCTTCTCCTCGTACCTGCGCAGCTGCTCCAGGAGCTCGCGAGCCTCTGGGGGGAGGTCGGTGGGGACCACCACCGAGACGGTGACCAGCAGGTCGCCCCGGCCCTGGCCGGGCCGCTCGACTCCTCGTCCACGGACCCGGAAGGTGCGCCCGCTCTTGGTCCCTGGCGGGATGCGCAAGGTCACCTTGCCGTCCAGCGTGGGCACCTCGATCTCGGACCCCAAGGCGGCCTCGGTATAGGAGATGGGGACCTGCACGGTGAGGTGCTGCCCCTTGCGCCCGAAGACCGGATGCCGGCCCACGTGCACCTTCACGAATAGGTCGCCGGGAGGCCCTCCGTTGCGTCCGGGACCGCCCTTCCCCTTGAGGCGCACCGTCCCCCCGCCCGAGATCCCGGCCGGCACTTTGACACGGATGGTCCGCGTGCGCACCTCGGTCCCCCGACCGCCGCAGGTGGGGCAGGGATCCGGGATGATCCGCCCGCGGCCCAGGCAGGTGTCACAGGGCCTCGGGATGGAGAAGAAGCCTTGGTCCTCGGCGATGGTGCCGGTCCCGCCGCAGGTGGGGCAGCTCTGCACCTGGGTCCCCGGCCGGGCGCCGCTGCCGTAGCAGGTGCGGCAGGTGGCTTGCCCATCCACCGAGACCGGCACCGTAGCGCCGCGGGCGGCCTCCTGGAAGGAGAGATGGACGTCGGTGGTCAGGTCGGGGCCCTTCTGGGGGGCGGTAGCAGCGCCGCGCCGGCCGCGTAGCCCTCCCAGCAGGTCGCCCAGGCCGCCGAAAGAGAAGCCACCTTCCGCGAAGAGGTCGCCCAGGTCCTCCACCCGGACCCGCTGGCCCCCGAAACCGCCCGTAGAGCCTCCATAGGGGCCCCCATAGTGGCCCCCATAGGAGCTCCCGAAAGCGCCGCTGCGGAACATCTCCCGCGCCTGGTCGTACTCCTTGCGCCGCTCCGGGTCGGAGAGCACGGAGTGAGCCTCGGAGATCTCCTTGAACCTCTCCTCGGCCTCCTTGTCGTCGGGTCGGGCGTCGGGGTGGTACCGCTGGGCCAGCTTGCGGTACGCCTTCTTGATGTCCTTGGCGGAGGCATCCTTGGAGACGCCCAGCACCGCGTAGAAGTCCTTCTCCAGCCAATCCCTATTCATCGTTCCTGCTCATCATCGGGGGTGCCCTCGGGGGCGGCGGCAGCCCCTACCGAGACGAGGGCCGGCCGGATCACCCGGCCCCGCAGCCGGTAGCCACGGCGCAGCTCTTCGACGACGACGGGAAGCTCCTGGGACGCGCCGCCCTCCGCCGTCGCCACCGCCTCGTGCAGCTCGGGGTCGAAGGCCTCGCCCACTGCCCCCACGGGCTCGAGCCCCTCCCGGGACAGCGTGTCCATGAGCAGCTGATGCGTCCGGTGCATGCCCTCCAGCAGCTTCTGTTCGCTAGGACTGGTCGGCTCGTGCGCCAGGGCCAGGTCGAAGCTATCCAGCACCGGCAGCAGCCCGCTCACCACCCGCTGGGAGGCTCGCTCGACATGCTGGGTCTGTTCCCGCACCATGCGCTTGCGGTAGTTCTCGAAGTCGGCCGCCACCCTTCGCAGGTCCTCGAGATGCGAGGCCGCCTGCCGGCGGGCCTCGTCCAGCTCGTCTGTGAAGTCTTCCGCAGCGCTGGGCTCCTCGCTGGGGGCGCTGGCGGCTCCCTCAGGATCTGCCTCGTCCCTGTGCGGCCCTCCTGCCTGCTCACTGTCCTGCGGGCCGACCTCCCCCCCCATGGAGGGCGGGTCGGGATGGCGGCCTTCGTCCTCCTCTCTCATGGCTGCTCCTGGCCTTCGTCGACGATCTCGGCTTCCACCACCTCTTCGTCGTCGGAAGCCGTTCCCGCCGATGGCTCCTGTCCGGCGGCCTGCTGCTGGTAGATCCGCTGGGCGAGTGCCTGCGAGGCCTGGAGCACCTCGTCGGTGGTGCTCCTCAGGCTTTCGGTGGAGCTGGTGTCGTCCTCGAGCAGCTTGCGCAGGTCGTCGAGCGCCGTATCGATGCGGGAGCGCTCCTCGTCGGACAGCTTGTCGCCGTGCTCCTTGAGCAGCTTCTCGGTCTGGTAGGAGACGTTGTCCGCCTGGTTGCGGGTCTCGGCCGCCTCTCGGCGCCGGCGGTCCTCCTCGGCGTGGGCCTCGGCGTCATGCACCATGCGCTCGATCTCGTCCCTGCCCAAGGCGGTACCGCCGGTGATCGTCATGGCCTGCTCCTTGCCGGTGCCTAGGTCCTTGGCGTTCACCGACACGATGCCGTTGGCGTCGATATCGAAGGTCACTTCGATCTGGGGCATGCCACGCGGTGCAGGGGGAATGCCGGTGAGCTTGAAGCGCCCCAGGCTCTTGTTGTACGAGGCCATCTCGCGCTCGCCCTGCAGCACGTGGATCTCCACCTCGGGCTGGTTGTCGTCCGCCGTGGTGAACACCTCGGAGCGCCGGGTGGGGATGGTGGTGTTGCGCTCGATCATCTTGGTGAAGACCCCGCCCTTGGTCTCGATGCCCAGGGTGAGCGGGGTGACGTCGAGCAGGAGCACGTCCTTGACCTGCCCTTTGAGGACCCCGGCCTGAATGGCCGCTCCCAGCGCCTCCACCTCGTCGGGGTTGACG
>JALYHC010000166.1 GCA_030776765.1 Actinomycetota bacterium
ATCATCATCGGGTCGGGGCCGGCCGGCTACACCGCCGCCGTCTACGCCGCCCGTGCCGACCTCGACCCGCTGCTCATCGAGGGCAGCCAGACGGGCGGCCAGCTCATGCTGACCACCGACGTCGAGAATTACCCCGGCTTCCCCGACGGCGTCCTCGGCCCCGAGCTGATGGACCTCTTCCGCAAGCAGGCGGTACGCTTCGGCACCCGGATCTTGAGCTCCGACGCCACCAAGGTGGACTTCTCGGGCTACCCCTTCAAGGTCTGCGTGGACGCCGACGAGTACCAGTCCGAGAGCGTGATCATCGCCACCGGCGCATCCGCCAAGTGGTTGGGGGTGCCCGGCGAGGAGAGGCTCCTGGGGCACGGGGTCTCCTCCTGCGCGACTTGCGACGGCTTCTTCTTCCGCGACAAGGAAGTGGTGGTGGTGGGCGGCGGGGACTCGGCCATGGAGGAGGCGCTGTTCCTTGCCAAGTTCGCCAGCAAGGTGACCATCATCCATCGGCGCGACCAGTTGCGCGCCTCGGCGATCATGGCCAGGCGGGCCCTGGAGCACCCCAAGATCTCGGTGCTGTGGAACAGCGTGGTCGAGGAGGTGCTCGGCGACGGCTCGGTGGCAGGGGTGCGGGTGCGCAACGTCACCGGCGACGAGCCCAGGGACCTGCGCACCGACGGCATGTTCGTCGCCATCGGGCACGAGCCCAACACCGACATCTTCGCCGGCTACCTGGAGATGGACCCGCTCGGATACCTGGTCACCAGGGAGAACAGCACCATGACGTCGGTCGAAGGGGTGTTCGCGGCAGGTGACGTCACCGACCGCGTGTACCGACAGGCGGTCACCGCCGCCGGGATGGGGTGCCAGGCCGCCATGGACGCCGAGCGCTGGTTGGAACAGCTCCCGGCGGAATGAAGCGAGGGGGCCGCTGGTTGCAGCAGCCGACCGAGCGACAGGAGCGCTAGCGACATGGCCCACAGCAACACCGTGCAGGTGACCGATCAGAACTTCGAAGAGGTGATCGCCAGCGACAAGCCGACACTGGTGGACTTCTGGGCGGAATGGTGCGGGCCCTGCCGTTTGGTGGCCCCCATCCTCGAGGAGCTGGCGGGTGAGTACCGCGGCCACCTCACAGTCGCCAAGCTCAATGTCGACGAGAACCCGCAGACCGCCATGAGCTACGACGTGATGAGCATCCCCACTCTCATCCTGTACCAGGACGGGGCCGAGAAGAAGCGCATCGTCGGGGCCCGCCCCAAACAGAGCCTGGTCTCGGAGCTGTCAGAGTTCCTCAACTGAGCGCACTTCTGGGACGATAGGGCCCATGCGGCTCTATCGGCTGGGAGATCAAGGCGAGCCGGTCCGCGATATCCAGGGCCGGCTCGCCGCATTGGGCTACCGGATCGAGCCGGATGCGGGCGGGCGGTTCGGGGACCACACGCATGCGGCCGTGATCAGTTTCCAGCGCTCTCGAGGCCTCGCCTGCGACGGACTGGTGGGGACCGAGACCTGGCGAGAGCTGGTGGAGGCCGGCTACCGGCTGGGAGACCGCCTGCTCTATCACCGCCGACCCATGCTGCGAGGCGACGACGTCGCCGAGCTGCAACGCCGCCTCAACGCCCTCGGCTTCGAAGCCGGCAAGGTGGATGGCATCTTTGGCTCCGAGACACTGGACGCGGTGATCGAGTTCCAGCGCAACCGGGGCATGGGCGAGGACGGGATCGTAGGCCCCGAGGTACTCGAGGAGCTGGCCCTGATGGCCCGCGCCACCCGCAAGACCGGCCGGGAGGCGGTGCGCGAACGGGAGTGGCTGCGCAGCCTCCCCGCCTCGCTGGTCGGTCGCCGGGTCTTCCTGGATCCCTTCTGCCGGGACGCGGAGGAGTCCTCCCTCACCTGGGAGGCGGCCGGGGCGGCCTTCTCCCGCCTCCGGGAGCGGGGGGCGGTGCCACTCTTGTCCCGCAGCTCCGATACCGACCTCGCCGAGCGGGTACGCGCCCGGCGCGCCAACCGGCTGGGCTCCGACCTGGTGGTCGGCTTCCAGCTACCCGTAAACGAGGAACCGGCGGTGTTCTTCTTCGCTTCGCCCTTGAGCCGCAGCGACGTGGGTGCCCGCCTGGCGGCCGAAGTGGCCGACCGGCTCGGCCTGCCCACAGAAGGGCGTTCGCCGGTCATCCTCAAGGAGACCCGGGCACCGGCCGTTCTGGTGGCGGCCTCCAAGATGGGGCCGCACACCGGTGAGCTGGCCGCCGAGGGCGTAGAGGCTTTCTTCCTCCAGCCGCGCTAGCTCGGCCGCACTCGGTCGGCCGCACTAGGTAGGTAGGTCTCCGGCGCCGACGATGTCCTTGATCTTCTCACCGATCTGGTCCGCCATTGGACCGGTAATGATCGATTGATCCGGATCCGCTGTCTCCTGCTCAGGCGGGGTGAACTGCAGCTTCTCTGCATAGGGCGCCGGCCGCCCGAGCACGAAAGCGGCCGCCGTCTCGCCATAAAAGCGCCGGGCGTCCTCGACGGAGCGGCGGCCCTCGATGATCTCGACGGCCAGGTTGAGCGTGAGCGTGTTGTATGGCTCGTGGTCGCAGCGGGCGGCTATCTGGCCGGCCGTGCGGTCCACGATCACGCTGCCGTCGAACTCCACGAGAGCGGCCGCTTTGTCCGCCGGGACCCGGTAGTCGACGTACTGGGTGAGGAAATCGGTGTGCGGGGTGGGGAAGTTGTGGGCCACTTCATCGGCGCTCAGCTCCATGCGGGCCCAGGGCCCGGTGCGGTACCAGAACATCTTGGTGGTGGTGGCCTCGTTTGGCGGCCCGTAGTGGTCGAGGATCTTCTCGGCGACCTTCCGCGGCGCGGTAGGCCACTGCTCGATGATCGCCTGCGCCTCGGCCAGTGACACCGACTGCAGCTGCTCCCCCAGTTCCGAGGCGGCCGATCCCTCAGCTTTGAGGCGCCGGGCGCTTGCCTGGGAGGCTGCCAACGATGCGACGCGCTCGCGGGTAGACAGTTCCAGGTTGTCCTCTCTCGATCCCATGCGTTGCTCTCCTCGTGTCGCTCAATGTCCTATTTCCCGGAACCCGCCAGGGGAAACGACGATGGGCCTGGGCCAGCATCCAGCACACAAAGTGGTGAGCCAGCGCGGTTCCCTGACGCGGCCTAGCAGCCGCCAGGGCCTGCTTCAGCTTCCCCGCCCGCTCCCCAAGAAGCGCCGGTAGATGCGCTCCAGCTCGTCCAGCGACCCGAACTTGATCGTCAGCCTGCCCTTCTTGCCCCGATAGTCGATCTCGACCGGCACTCCCAGCTGCTCGGAGAGCCTCCCCTCCAGCTCCAGCAGCGGCGCCGGGCGGGCCCTCCTGGGACCGCCCCGGGTCCGGGGCGCCTGTCCGGCTCGAACCCGCACCGCCTCCTCCACCTGGCGCACCGACCAGCCCTCCTCGACGGCCCGCCGGGCGACGTGGGCGGCGAACTTGCCGTCCTCGGTCCCCAGCAAGGCCCGCGCATGGCCGGCACTCAGCTCACCCCTCTCCAGCATGCCCTGGATGGCGGCAGGGAGCTGCAGCAGTCGCAGGGCATTGGTCACTGCCGTGCGGCTCTTCCCTACTCGCCGACCGACCTCCTCATGGGTCCATCCAAAATCTTCCAGGAGCTGCTGGAAGGCGGCGGCCTCCTCTAGGGGGCTCAGGTCCTCCCGCTGCAGGTTCTCCACCAGTGCATGGGTGAGGAAGCCGCTCTCCTCGCCTTCCCGAACCAGGGCGGGGATCTCGTGCAGGCCGGCCATGCCGGCCGCCCTCCAGCGACGTTCACCCGCCACCAGCACGAACTTCCCGTCCTCCGGGCGCACGACCACCGGCTGCAGCAGGCCCACCTCGCGAATCGATGCGGCCAGGGAGGCCAACCCTTCCTCCTCGAACCGGGTTCGAGGTTGGTGAGGGTTGGGGACGATATGCTCCAGGGGGATCAGCCGCAACCCCTCGTGCCCCTCCGTGCCGGAGGGGATGAGGGCCTCCAGGCCCCGCCCGAGGCCGCTCTTACGCCCGGCCATGCCGCCGCCGGAACTCGCGCCCCAACTCCCGGTAGGCGATCGCTCCCCGGCTCATCGGGTCAAACGCCTCGATGGGCTCGCCGTAGGAGGGTGCTTCCGATAGCCGCACGGTCCGGGGGACAACGGTTCGGTAGGCCACCTCCCCGAAGTGCCCCCGCACCTGCTGGGCGACCTGCGCCGCGAGATTGGTCCGAGCGTCATACATGGTCAGCACCACGCCCCCAACCGTCAGGGGAGGGTTGAGGTTTCGCTGCACGAGCTGGATGTTGCGCAAGAGCTGGCCCAGGCCCTCCAGGGCGTAGTACTCGCACTGGATGGGGATCAGTGCCTCGTGGGCGGCCGCCAGCGCATTGACGGTCAGCAAGCCCAGCGAAGGGGGGCAGTCCACCAGCACGAAGTCGAAGTCGCCCTCCACCGACTTGAGGGCGTTGCGCAGCCGCAGCTCCCGGGAGAACATCGACACCAGCTCGATCTCTGCGCCCGCCAGGTCGATCGTGGCCGGCACCACGAACAGGTCGAGCACGCTGGTCGGCTCGATGACATCCTCGAGGGGGGTCTCCCCGAGGAGGATGTCATACGCCGACCGGCTGATCGACCCGCGGTCCACCCCCAAGCCGGAGGTGGCATTGCCCTGCGGATCGAGGTCCACCAGCAGCACGCGATCACCTTGGAAGGCTACTGCCGCCCCCAAGTTGATGGCCGTGGTCGACTTACCGACTCCGCCCTTTTGGTTGGTCACTGCCACCACTTGTGTGGTGACCCCCGAGGGGTGTTCTCCCCCCATGGAGGTCGGCAGCACCTGGGGAGTGTCCACGTCGCCTGATGATAAGAAGCCACGACGGGCCGTCAAGCACTTTTTCGGGAACCGACACGAGCTCCGCCGTCAGCCCGAACATGTGCGCCATCTCCATGAGCTGGGTGCTCCGCTCGGGAGGCGCTGCCCTCCGGCTGAGGCCCACCACCGCCGTGCCCCCCGCCGCCAGCAGCCTGTCGCTCAAACCGAGCGCCTCTTGGGGACGCACCGCCCCTCTGAAGGTCAGCCCTTCCCACTGATCGGCCACCGAGAACACATCGGCCTGTTCGACCAGCGTGCGAGGCAGCGCCAGGATCCGGACCACCCGCCGCAGCAGACGCGTCCGTCGGCCGGCCCGATCCAACAGGGTCACTCGGCAGGTCGGCCACAGGATTGCCAGCGGGATGCCCGGCAGTCCTACTCCCGACCCAACATCGAGCAGCTCCCGGGGCGGCTCATCCCCTCGCCAGCCCACTGCCATTGCCACCGAATCAGCGATGTGCCTCGCCCAAATGCGGGGCAGCTCACGAGGGCCGAGGCCGCCGGCCGGTATTGCCTCCCCCACCAGCCAGTCGGCGAACTCGCAGAGCTGTCGCTCTTGGTCATCAGAGAGAGCGACACCCGCCCAGCTTGCCGCTCGGCGGGCATAGTCCACGCCGTCGACTGGGGGCCGGGGACGTCGTGTTTCACGTGAAACCTCAGCCCTCCTGCTGGCTTCCTCCCACCTCGGCCCGGGCTTCATGGCCCGGGGCCAGGCTGATGACCACGGAGCGCTGGGGCTCCTCCCCCTCTGAGTAGGAGCGCACCCCCTCGGTGTCGAGAACCGCGTCGTGCACTACCTTGCGATCTGCTGGATTCATCGGCTCCAGCATGACCTCGACGCCCTCGTCCAGGACGCGCTGGGCGAGCCGCTGGGCGTAGATGCGCAGAGCCTCCCGGCGACGCTCGGCGTAGCCGGCGATGTCCAGGCGCAGCCGGGCTCCGGACCGCGTCTGGCGCTGGACCACGGTCCGGGCCAGCTCCTGGATGGCCTGCAAGATCTCTCCTTTGCTCCCCACCAGCGCTTCGGTCTGCTCCCCGGTGACCTCCGCGTAGATCACGTCATCGTCCACCCGGGTGGCCACCTGCCCTTCCAGGCCGAACGCCTCGAGCAGGCCGTCCAGGAACTCTCCGATCACCGCCGCCTGCTGATCGATATCCACGTCCTGCGCTTGCTGCTCCCGCTCCTGGTTCTGAGAACCCACCGATTTCGCGCCTTCCTTTCTGCGCCCGTCTCTGCTCCGTTGTCGGCTCCCATCTCTGGTCCCACGGGGGCCCGTCTGGCGCCGCTCCTGCCGCTGCTCTTGTCCGGCCGCCTGCTTGGAGCCGGATCCTCCTCCGCGGCGGCGTCTTCGCGGGCGACTACCCCCTCTGGCCTTGGCCCTCACCCGCACCACCGCGTCTCGGCCACCGATCCCCAGAAAGCCCCGCTCAGGCTCCTGGACCACCTCCACTTCCGCCTGCTCCCGGGACGACAGCCCCAACTCCTGTAGGGCCGCCTCCACTGCCACGTCGACCGACTTGCCTCGTACCTCAACCCATTCCATGGTTCACTTCCTCTTGCGCTTCTTGCGCTTCCTCTGCGGAGGCTTGTTCGCTGTCCCCTCTACCTCCACTGTGGCCTCCTCCTTGGTCTCAGCTTTTCCGCTCGGGGGCTCCAAGCGGAACATCAGTGCCTGCTGGCCGATGCGGAAGACATTGCTGGCCGCGAAGTACAGGACCAGCCCGGTCGGGAAGCCCCACGAGAAGAACCCGAACATCAAGGGCATGAACTTGGTGACTGTTTGCATCTGGCGAGCCTGGTCGCTCAGCTGCTGGTCGGGCTTGGACGAGCTCATCGCCTGCTTCTGCTGGTAGTAGCCGCTCCCCACCACGATGAGGATCAGGACCAAGTACGGGAGGAGGGGGAGGATGCCCTGCTGAGCAAACACCTGGCTGGGGCTCACCTTGAGGTCCATTCCCAGGAACCGGGCGTTGCTCTGGATGGCAGAAAACAGCGCCGACGTCTCGGAGATGAAGCGGTCGGGATTCTGCAGCACCCGGAAAAGTGCGAACCAGATGGGAGCCTGCAGGACCAGGGGGAGGCAGCCGGCGGCGGGATTCACCCCCCGGTCCCGGTAGAGGGCGCTCAACTCCTGGTTGAGCCGGTCACGGTCCCCTTTGAACTCCTTGCGGAGGCGGTTCACCTCCGGGCTCATCTCGCTCATAGCGCGCATGGAGCGCGTCTGTTTGAGGGTGAGGGGGAAGAGCAGCAGCCCGACGGCGATGGTGAGGAGGATGATGGCCACGCCGTACGAGGGGATCAGGTTGTAAAAGAAGACCAGCACCGCGCCGATCAGTAACTGGAGCTGCTGCCAAATCTCGAGCATCTACGCCGTCTCCTCGCAACCTCGCTTGGGCGTCGGCACAGGATCGTATCCGCCCTGCCGGAATGGGTGGCAACGGCCCAGCCGCCCTAGTGCCAGCCAGACCCCCCGCCCCAAGCCGTAATGTCCGATCGCCTCGTAGGCGTACTGGGAACAACTGGGAACGAAACGGCAATTTCTGCCGAGCCAGGGTGACAAGGCCGCCTGGTAGGCCCGGATGATGAGTCGGGCGCCGCTTGCCCAGGGCGAGGCGACTAAGCGTTCGTCGTCGATCATTGCTCCCCTTTGGCCTCCTCCTCGGCATCCACCGCCCCGGCCAGCCAGCTCACCAAGCGCGTGAAGTCGGCCTGGTTCACAGAAGCGGAGGCGATGACCAGGTAGTCCCTGCCCACAGGAAGGGAGACGCGGCGCAACGCCTCCCTCAACCGGCGCTTGGCTCGGTTCCGCTCCACTGCGCTTCCCACCTTCTTTCCGGCCACCACGGCCACCCGAATAGCACCAGGCCGACCCGAAGCGGTGACCAGGGTGATCCCACCCCGGCGATGGCGCCGGCCCAAACGGTACAGTTCCTCGAAGGCTCTCCGCCCCCGTAGGGGCCGTAGCGACCGCCCGCTAGGCGGCGATTCGGCGGCGACCTTTGGCTCGGCGCCGCCTGAGGATGGCTCGGCCGGCACGGGTGCGGATGCGCACGCGAAAGCCGTGCTTCTTCTTTCGACGTCGGACATTGGGTTGATAGGTCCGCTTCATCGAGCAGCGCCTCTCGAGGGGGGCTCATGAGCAGCTTCGAGGACAGGTTACGGATGGAGAAAACCCTTGTCAAAGAAGGCGTCCGCCGTCTTGCGGGCGACATCGCCCCAGGAGATCGATGCTCCGCGCGAAAAACTGCCCTCGGCCGGATCACCCCTAGCTCGGCGGCCACCCGGGTGCCACCAGACGTTTGATCGTTCTCCAGGCCGGATTCGGCCGCCCCATCGCCCTCGCCACGCCTCGTAGCGCCGGTTTTGTCCCTCTTGTGAGGATCCCCGAGGGCTCCATATACTCGCGCCGCCGGACAGGCGCTCTGGCAGCTTCCCCGCTGGCAGCGGTTGGCGCCCGTCGTCCTCCAGGCGAGGGCCTGCGTTTGGCCACCGCCGCTATCCACATATGTGGAGAGCGCTGTGGACAAATACGACAAAACCTTCGAGCGACCCGGGAGGAAGAACCGTGGCGGACGCTCAGGCGATACCCGTCCAGTGGGAGGCGTTCCGAGATGCGCTGCGGTCCCGTGTCACTCCAGTGACCTGGCAGACCTGGCTGGCCCCCCTAGCCGCCAGCGAGCACGGCCCCGGGCAGCTACGGATCGTCGCCCCCAGTGAGCTCCATCGCCGTTGGGTCCACGAGAAGTACCTGAACGTCCTCGATGAGGCGGCCGCCATGACCTTTGGCCCCCACGTCTCTTTGGTGGTGGAGGCCCGCGATGGCCCTCTGCTCGCCGACTCGGCCGAGGAGTTCACCCTCGATGACGAGCCGTCGCCAGCACCGGCGCCGGTCAGCCGCATCGGCCCCCCCGACCATTCCGGGATCACCGGGCGCTACAGCTTCGAGAACTTCGTCGTCGGCCAGTCCAACCGCTTCGCCCACGCGGCGGCCATGGCCGTGGCGGAGCAGCCCGGCAGCCACTACAACCCCCTCTTCATCTATGGTGGTGTCGGGCTCGGCAAGACGCACCTGCTACACGCCATCGGCCGCCACGGCTGCGAGCTGCACCCCAACGTAACCGGCAAGTACGTCTCCTCCGAAAGGTTCTTCAACGAGTTCATCGAGGGGATTCGGCGCAAGCGCATGGATGACTTCAAGGCCCGCTATCGCACCACCGACATCCTCCTCCTCGACGACGTCCAGTTCTTCCAAGGCAAAGAACAGATCCTCGAGGAGTTCTTCCACACCTTCAACAGCCTCTACGAGTCGGGCAAACAGCTCGTCATCACCTCGGACCGCCATCCCAGGAACCTCTCTTCTTTGGAGGACAGGCTTCGCAGTAGGTTCGAATGGGGCCTCCTCACCGACATCCAGCCTCCAGACGTCGAGACGCGTCTGGCCATCCTGCGCAAGAACGCCGAGCTCGTGGCCCGCCGCGTGCCGACAGACGTCCTCGAGTTCATCGCTCACAACGTCTCGAATAACATTCGGGAGTTGGAAGGTGCTCTGACCCGCGTCACCGCTTACGCGGCCCTCACCCACCAGCAAGTGGTACTCGACATGGTTCAGGACGTCCTCCAAGACCTGCTGCCCACCCAGCACGCCCGGCCAGCCACCCCCGAAGAGATCTTGACCTTGACGGCCGACTCGTTCGGCTGCCCGGTAGCCGACCTCAAGAGCCCCAGCCGGCGCCAGCCACTCGCCCGGGCCCGGCAGGTGGCCATGTACCTTTGCCGGGAACATACCGACCTCTCCCTCCCCAAGATCGGCGCCGTCTTCGGCGGTCGCGACCACACCACCGTCATCCATGCCGTCGAGAAGGTGAAGCGTCTGATGCAGAGTGACCAGCAGATCTTCGACCTTGTCACAGCCTTGTCGCAGAATCTGAGGAGAACCTAGACCTTGCCGACATCACAAACGCCGATAGGCGCATGAGCGGTGGACAACCCAACGCCCTATCCCCAGCCCGTGCCGTGAGAAAGACCCCTCTGCTCTTGGGCACCCATAGGTTGTCCCCAAGTAACAGGGGTTCCTACTACCACTACTACTTGTAAGAATGACAGCTACAGCAGAAGGGATGCAACCACAGTGCGTATCCGTGCCGAACGTGACGACTTGGCCGAGCTGTTTGCACGAGCTGGGCGAGCCGTCGCTCTGCGCTCTGCACTTCCCATCCTCCAGGGGGTGCTGTGCAGGGCGACGGGTAAGTCCCTCCAAGTGACGGGGACTGACCTGGAGATGGCAGTGCGGAGCTCCACCGAGGTGGAGGTGCTGGAGGAAGGGGAGTTGGTGGTCCCGGCGCGGTTGACGACCGAGGCTATTCGCAAACTTCCGGCTGGTGCCGTCACCATGTCGGGCAAGGAGGGGGAGGTTGAGATCGTGGGAGGGGGTCCCACCTTCCACCTTCGGGAGCTGAGTGTGGAAGATTTCCCCAGGCTGACGGAGCCGGACTTCAGTGCCGGTCTGGAAGTGGACGGTGAGGCGCTGCTGGATGCGATCAACCAGGTGACCGTCGCCTCGTCGGGGGATGGGGCACGTCCAGTGTTGACGGGGGTGTTGTTTGAGGACGGC
>JALYHC010000167.1 GCA_030776765.1 Actinomycetota bacterium
ACCCGCTGCTGACCCTGCTGGCTCTGCTGTGGCTCCCCGTGCGGGTGCTCAGCAGGGCGAAGCGCGCCGGCTGGTACCACACGCCGCACGGGAGTTCTTAGAGATAGGGGCACCTGCCCAGACCCCGATCAGGCGCTCACCTGCCAGATGACGGTGACGATGCCCGCATAGATGGCGGTCAGAGCCGTCATGGAACCGACCGTGGCCAGGGGCAAGGTGCGGGTCTGGTCCGTGAGAGCCTTTTGGAAACCGTGCAGATGCTCCTCGAAACGGCCCATGCGATCCTCGAAGCGGTCCATGCGGCCCTCGAAGCCGCTCATGCGGTCCTCGATGCCGTCCATGCGCTGGCCGAGCACTGCAAAGTCCCCCTTGGTGGCCAGTTGGATGGCCTCGAGTCGGCCTTGGTGGCCAGCTGGGCGAGGTCGGCCTTGGTGGCCAGCTCGGTTCCTGGGATGGGGGGCAGTTGCTGCATGAGCGTCAGGGCATTGTCGTCGCCGAGCACCTCTGTTAGCCGATGATATAGCCTTGTCGGGAGTGTTCGTCGGTCGCCATCACCCACCTCTACTGGTACTCGCATCATGAGGAGAGGGTGCGACAAGAAAAGCCCTTTGGGCTCTCGGTCCCTTCAGCAGCCCTACCAGCAGGCCACTTCCGTAGCTCAGATGCATGATGGCCATGGCACCTCCCACCCGGGCCACCTGGCCGGTCCCTCTCCCCAGGCGAAGGGCGGCCCCCGATACGAGGGCCAGCCAGGCACCCAGCAGGGCGGCGAACGGCCAGCGGACGGAAGAGAGGACGGCTCCAATGGCGGTCCCCACCAGCCCCGCCACCAGGCCCAGTGGGGCCGCCGGCCGCCAGCTCGGCCAGCGCCCGTTCAGGTAGAGCATGTCCGCCTTGCTGAGGCCATAGCGGTAGAACTGGCGCCACAGCGCTCCCGGGGTCTCCCGCGGCAGGTAGACGGAGCGGATGCCGGGATCGAGCAGGATCACCCGTCCTGCCCGGCGCCACCGGTGGTGGAGCTCGGCGTCCTCTCCCACTCCGGAGGGAAGGGTGCGGTAGCCGCCCGTTGCCAGGAAGTCGGCGCGACGGAAGGCGGGCAGGTAGGCGGTGTCGGCGAGCTGCCGGGAAGCGGAGTAGTGGAACTTGCCCGGTCCCACCGCCACCGGCGAAGTCATGGCCGCCGCCACTGCCCGCCCGAAGGGGGACCTCCCCTTGGGCCTCATCAAGCCCCCCACCGCCACCGCCTCCGATCCCAGCAACGCTTCGACGGAGCGCCGCAAGTAGTCGGGGGCGTAGATGGTGTGGCCGTCGGCTCGGACCAGGATCTCGGTTGAGGCAACCCGTGCGGCCAGGTTGACGCCATGCGTCTGCAGCCTTTGCGGGTTCTCGACAATGGTCAGGTTGGGGAGCCGTTGCTGCCAGCGAGCCAGCCGCTCTCGGGTGCCGTCGGTCGAGCCTCCCTCTGCTACCAGCAGCGTCCAGGGACCGGGATAGTCCTGGGCCTGGAGCGAGGAGAGGCACTCGTCGATGTGCGCCACCTCGTTGTAGACGGGCAGCAGCACGGTGACGGGAGGGTGGTCCGGCATCGGGCGAGGATAGCGGTGGGGCCGAGCGAGCTTTTTGCGTGCACGCTGAGTGGCACATATCATCGGCCCCGGAGCGGGTCTGGGGCGAGGGAGCGGAAGTGGCGACCAGCGTTGAGAGTCGTCCCCGCGTTCGGGTTGCGGAGCGGCCCCAGGCGCGAGGGGCCGGGCGGGACGTGGTCCGCCGGCGCCTGTTCCTGGCGCTGGTGGCGGTGCTGCCCCTGCATACCCTGTTCGTCGACGCCTGGGTCTCCTGGAAGCCCTACATGCTGCTGCTGGCGGCCCTGGTCCTGATCGACTTGTGGCAGGGCGCCCGGGCGGGGCGCTGGCCGTGGGACCGGCCGGTTTCCCTGGCTCTCGTCGCGCTGCTGGCGGCCGTCCTGGCGGGATGGCCGCCCGCCTCCTATCTGGGGAGGTACCTGGCCCTGGTGCTGGCCCTGGTCGTCGGGGCCTTGCTGTTGCTGGTGACGGCGAGGAGTTTGCGCTCGGCGGCCATGCTCTCGGCCACCCTGCGAGTCATCTTCTGGACGGGTGCCGCCATGGGCATCAGCGCCCTGGGCCTGACCCTGGCGTCGATGGGTGCCTTCGGGGCCGGGGTGGTTCCCTTCATCAACGCCATCCCGGGCATCGATCGGGTGGCCAAGATGGCCTACCTGGAGGAGGGCTTCCTTGCCCTCACCAACTGGCACCAGGACCCGGGCTACGCCGCCTCCTGGATGACTCTTTGGGCCGGGCTGGGCCTGGTGGCTTCCGTGCGCGGCCTGGGGACCCGGCGGTGGTGGGGGGACGGGGCCATCCTCGGGGGGCTGGTCTTCGGGGTGATGATGACCTTCAGCCGCACCGGATGGCTGGGCTTGGTGGTCGGCCTCGCCTTTGTGACGTGGGTGTTGGTTCGTTCCGGGGAAGCCACGCTTGGGCAGATGGCGAAGCGGCTGGCGGCCGCCGGCCTGGTGGCCTTGCTGCTGGTGGGCGTGGTGTGGGCCAACGACGACCCGGATGCGGGCGGCCACCTGGACGTGCAGTTCGCCTTCCGCCTCGGGCAGGTCTGGCAACTGGCCAGCTCCACCCTCAACCTCTCGGGGGGCGACGTGGCCTTTGCCGAGGTCTTCGACGACTCCGAGGGGCGAGCCGACGTTTGGCCCGACTACCTGGAGCTCTTCCGCTCCCATCCGTGGACCGGGGTGGGCCTGGGA
>JALYHC010000168.1 GCA_030776765.1 Actinomycetota bacterium
GCGATGATGGTGTCGGCGTCCTTCATGCCCACCAGGTGCTGCATCGCCCCGCTGATCCCCAGCGCCAGGTAGATCTTGGGCTTGATGGTGGTGCCCGTCTGCCCGACCTGCAGGGCGTAGGGCACCCAGCCGGCGTCAACGATGGCCCTGGTGGCACCCACCGCCCCTCCCAGCAGCGAGGCCAGCTCCTCCACCATCTGGAAGTTCTCCGCCTGGCCGAGGCCTCGGCCCCCGGAGACCACCACGTCGGCCTCCTCCAGCTTGGGGCCCGTCGACTGCTCCACGTGGCGCTCCTTCACCACGGCCTCCCCGGCGTGGCCCACCTCGGGCAGCTGCACGGGGACCACCTCGGGAGCACTTTCTTCAGCCGCCGCCTCGGCCGGGAAGGACTTGGGCCGCACGATCACCAGGTGCGGGGGCGGGGCGTCGAACCTGGTCTCCACCAACGTGGTCCCGCCGAACATCTCGTTGAGCACCCGCACCCGGTCACCTTCCACGAGGAGGTCTACGCCGTTGGAGACGATGGGCCTCCCAAGGCGGGCGCTCAGGCGCCCGGCCACGTCCCGGTCGGTGTAGGTGAGGCCGAACAGCAACAGCTGGGGCTGCTGCTCCTCCACCAGTCCGGCCACCGCCGCGGCGGCGGCTGCCGTCGCCAGTCGGTCGTCCTGGCCTTGCAGGTGGTAGACAGTGGAGGCGCCGTGCCGGCCCAACTCGGTGAAGGCGGCATCCGACCCGTTGCCAAGGTAGATGGCGCAGGTGGTCTCGCTCATCTCTCGCGCCTTGGTGAGCATCTCCAGGGCGATCGGGGCCGGGCCGCCCTCGACCTCCTCGGCGAAGACCCAGGTGCTGGGGATGGCCACTAGAGGACCTTGGCCTTCTCGAGGAGCTCCACGATGAGCAGGTGGGCCTCGCCGTCGTCCTCGATGACCTGGCCGGCCTGCCGTTCGGGGGCCGGCCGCACCTCCACGATCTGCTGGCCCGAGCCGGCCACCCCTACCTGGTCCGCCGCCATGCCGAGGTCCTCGACCGTCAGCTGGTCCGTGGGCTTGGACTTGGCAGCCATGATCCCCTTGAAGGTGGGGTAGCGGGGTTCCACCGCCCCGGCCGTCACCGCCACCAGGGCCGGCAACTCGGCCTCCACCTCGTCGAACCCCTCGGAGGTCTGGCGCTCGATGCGCAGCCGGCCCTCTTCCAGGCTCACCTTGCGGGCGAAGGTGAGCGACGGCACCTCGAGCAGCTCGGCCAGTTGCTGGGGCAGCACGCCGCTGTAGCCGTCGGTGGACTCGGTGCCCGTCACCACCAGGTCGAAGCCCTCTCGACGGATGGCGGCCGCCAGCGTGCGGGCGGTGACCAGGGCGTCCGAGCCGCGCAGGGCGGGGTCGCTCACCACCACCGCCTTGTCGGCCCCCATCGCCAGCGCCTGGCGGATGCCCTGCAGGTTGCCGGCTGGGCCCATCGACACGACGGTCACCGTGCCCTCGGTGGACTGGGCGATCTGGAGGCCCACCTCGATCCCGAAGCGATCGGTGTCGTCGAGGACCTGATCCGGGGGGCGCTCCAGGAAGTGGCTCTGGGGGTCGAGCTGGTACTCGCTAGCCGGGTCGGGGATCTGCTTGGCGCAGACCACGATCTTCATGGGGTGCGATGCTAGCGGCGCACTCCCCGGCTAAGGGAGGGGGAGCGGAGGGACCCCTTCTTCCAGGAGCCAGGCGGAGAACAGGTCGTCGAGGGGCCGGTCGCTCACCTGCTCGGCCAGCGAGACGAAGTCGTCGGTGGTGGCGTTGCCGTGGCGGTAGCGCTCGGTATAGGCCTGCAGGATCTCGAAGAAGGCCGCATCTCCCACTTCCGAACGTAGGGCGTGCAGCGTCAGGCCGCCACGCAGGTACACCGACGGGTTGAGCAGGTCGTCGGGTGGGGGCGCAGCCGGGGGCGGGAAGCGTTGCGCCGCCTGGCGGCGGGCTTCCTCCTCCGACAGGCCCTGGTCCAAAAAGGCGCCGCCACTCATCACGTGGTGGGCATCGGCCGCCGACGAGCGCAGCGCCTCGGGACCTTCGACGTGCTCCAACCAGAGCCACTGCGCATAAGTGGCGAACCCCTCGTTGAGCCAGATGTCCTTCCACCGTTCCAGGCTCACGCTGTTACCGAACCACTGGTGGGCCAGCTCGTGGGCCACCACCTGCTCTCCCAGCGGGGCGGCGCTGGTGAGGAAGGTGGAGAGGGTCTGGGTCTCGAGCGCCACCCCGATCGGTGACCTCTCGGTGTCGACCACCAGGGCACCGTACGCCTCGAAGGGGTAGGGACCGAAGGCTTGGGAGAAGTAGTCGATCATCTCGTCCTGTCGATCGAACAGCCGGCGGGTCTGGGAAGAGACATCCGGGTCGAAGTAGTTGCGAAGCGGCAAGCCTCCCGGCCCCCGCCCCTCCTCGACGTCCAGCTCGCCGATCCCCAGCGCCACCAGATAGCCGGCGATCGGGCTGGAGGACTCCCAGCGGTAGGTGCGCAAGCCCTGCCCCACCACTCGAGTGAGAAGGCCGCTCGATGCCACCTGGTGGGGCTCGGGGACGGTGACTCGCAGTTCGTAGGTGGCCTTGTCGAGCGGATGGTCGTTGAGCGGCAGCCACGAGGAGGTCCCGTTCGGCTCGCTGAGGACGAAGACGCCGTCGGCGCCGGCGAACCAGCCCACCTGCCCTTCGCCGGCCAGCCAGTCGATCAGCTCGGGCCGGCCGGCGTAGGAGACCTGCACCATGAAAGCGGACCCGGCGGCGAGCGGGCCTTGGGGAGCGATGGTCAGCTCGGAGCCCGAGCGGGCGACCCCGGCAGGAGCGCCGTCGACGCTCACCGCCTCAATGGTGGGACCGGAGAAGTCCAGGTTGAAGCTGCTCAGGTCCTGTTCGGCCTTGGCCTGTATGGTCACATCGGCGTCCACCTGGCCGCTTTCCACCTCCACCTCGAGGTCCACCTGGTAGTGCGTGACGTCGTAGCCTCCGTTGCCCAGCTGTGGGTAGTACGGGTCTCCGATGCCGGCCGCCCCAGGGCGGCCCTGCACCTCCCCTTCCGGGGAGACGGAGGCGGCTGTGGTGGTGGTCAGGGAGGGCTGGCCGGCGGACGTGGACGGTGCCGAGGCACCGGGTAGGGCACTGGCGCAGGCATTGAGGATGACGAGGAGCGCCGGCATGATGGCCCGGAGGCAGGAGGCGGTCACAGCAGCCGGGGGAGCAGGGCGTCCAGCAGCCGAGCGGTGCGGTCGCGCACTCGGGCGGCGGTCTCTTGCACCTCATCGTGGGAAAGGGGGGTGGGGGAGATGCCGGCCGCCAGGTTGGTGACCAGGGAGATGCCCAGCACGGAGGCACCCATGTGGGCGGCGGCGATGGCCTCCGGCACGGTCGACATCCCGGCCAGCTCGCCGCCCATGCGCCGCACCATCTCGATCTCGGCCGGCGTCTCATAGGAAGGCCCGCTGAACCAGGCATAGACGCCCTCTTTGAGCGGAACCCCCACCTCCTCCCCGACGCGGCGGGCGAGGGACCGGAGCCTTTGGCGGTACAGGTCACTCAAGTCGAAAAAGCGCGGGCCGAGGCGCTCGTCGTTGGGGCCGATGAGCGGATTGCGCCCGGTGAGGTTGAGGTGGTCGCGGATCAGCACCAGGTCGCCCGGTTCCAGGTCTTCGCCGATGGCACCGGCGGCGTTGGTGAGGACCACCGTGTGGCAGCCGGAGAGGATGGCCACCCGCACTCCGAAGACCACCTCGTCGAGCGACCAGCCCTCGTAGTAGTGCGCACGGCCGGCCAGGGCCAGCACCCCATTGCCCTCGATAGCGGCAGAGAACAGGCTCCCCGAGTGGCCGGCCACCTTGGGCTGCGGGAAACCGGGGACCTCGGCGTAGGGCACCTGCACGGCGGAGGGCAGGGAGGCAGCGTAGTCGCCCATCCCGGAGCCGAGCACCAGCGCCAGCCGGTGCCGGTCTCGTCCGGTGGCGGCGGCGACGGCCTGGGCGGCCACCTGCAGCGAGTGGTAACTCATGCCCTGACCTCGCCGATGATGATCGCTTGCTTTTCCGGCGGGCGGTCCTCGATTCGCCAGGCTCGCTCCAGGAGCTCCCAGGCCTCGTCGCGGCGCCGCCGGTCCGCCCACCCCACGAGAGCGAGCGGCTCTCCTCGCTCCACCCGGCTGCCCTGCTTGGCCAGCACGCTGATCCCCACCCGCCGGTCCACGTCGTCTTGCTTGCGCTCCCGGCCGGCTCCCAGCCGCATGGCGGCCGTGCCGACCAAGAGGGCGTCGCAGCTCGTCACGAACCCGGCCCGGGGAGCGGCAAACTCCTCTCTCTGCGGCGGTTGGGGCAAGAGGCCGGGATCCTCGAGCACCCGCCGCTCACCGCCCTGCGCCTCCACCACCCGGGCCAGCTTGTCGAGCGCCCGTCCGCTTCGCACCCCCTCCTCCAGGCGGCTGCGGGCTTCTCGCCGATCGGCCACCACCCCTGCCAGCAGCAGCATCTCCTCTCCCAGGCGGTAGACCACCTCCAGGAGGTCCTGGGGCCCGCCTCCGCGCAGGGCCTCCAACGACTCGGCCAACTCGTTGGCGTTGCCCACCTCGCGGCCCAGCGGCTGGTCCATGGCGGTGAGCACCGCCACCACCGTGGTGCCGTGGTGGCGGCCGATCTCCACCATCGCCGTCGCCAGCCGGCGCGCCGATGACTCGTCCCCCATGAAGGCGCCTCGGCCCACCTTGACGTCCAGCACCAGCCCGTCGAGGTCCTCGGCCAGCTTCTTCGACATGATGGAGGAAGCGATGAGGGGGATGGAGGGCACCGTGGCGGTGGCATCGCGCAGGGCGTAGATCTTGCGGTCGGCGGGGACCAGCGAGCTCGACTGCCCGGCCAGCACCAGCCCCAGCTCCTCCAGGAGCTTGGTGAAGCGGGGCGGGTCGAGGTCGGGGGTGAACCCGGGGATGGACTGCAGCTTGTCCAACGTCCCGCCGGTGTGGCCCAGTCCCCTGCCGCTCATCATGGGCACCACCACCCCGCAGGCGGCCACCATCGGCGCCAGAGGGATGCTCACCTTGTCGCCCACGCCGCCCGTCGAGTGCTTGTCCACCCGGGGAGCGGAGATGTGGCCCAAGTCGAGGACCTGGCCGGACCGCAGCATGGCCTCCGTCCAGTCGGCCAGCTCCTGCTCGTCCAGGCCCCGGAAGAAGACCGCCATCAGCAGGGCAGCCATCTGATAGTCCTCGACCTCGCCCTTGGTGTACCGGTCGATCAGCCAGGCGATCTCGTCGGCCGCCAGGCGGTCGCCGTCCCGCTTGTGCTCGATCAGCTCCACCGTTCTCATAGAGGCCTCACGTGATCTCCGCCCAAAAGGACGTCCCCCGGGCGGGGGCGGGCAGCCGAAGGCCCTCCGACACCGTGGCGGCCACATCGCAGTAGCAGCTCCGGTCGCCCAGGTTCACTCCCGCCGCCCGGGCGCCGTGCACCAGGAGGGGCACCAGCTCCCTGGTGTGATCGGTGTCGCCGTCGGTGGGGTCGTTCCCGTGGTCGGCGGTGATGAAGAGAACGTCGTGATCGTCCAGTGCCTCGAGCAGGCGAGGCAAGAAGCCGTCGATGAGCTGCAGCCCCTGCGCATAGCCGGCTGGGTCCTCCCGATGGCCGTAGCGCATGTCCAGGTCCACCAGGTTGGTGAAGATGATGCCCCGCTCCACCGCCTTCAGGGCGGCCACGGTCCGCTCCAGCCCGTCGGCGTCGCCCTCAGTGTGGACCGCGTCGGTCAGTCCCCGGCCGGCGAACAGGTCGTGGATCTTCCCCACCCCCAAGATCCGCAATCCGGCTTGCATGGCGGTGTCGAGCAGGGTCTTCTCGGGAGGCGGCATGGCGTAGTCGTGCCTCTGGTAAGTGCGCCGGA
Organism: Actinomycetota bacterium; assembly: GCA_030776765.1. GTDB lineage: Bacteria > Actinomycetota > Acidimicrobiia > Spongiisociales > JALYHC01 > JALYHC01. Next base: position 5,892 of record JALYHC010000168.1, read on the forward strand.
ACGATCCCAGCTCGCCCTCGAAGGGCCGGGCGATCACCCGCCCGATCCGCCACTCGTCGGCGATCTGCCGCGCCGCCTCGCACACCCGATACAGCTCCTCGAGCGGGACCACCGACTTGTGGGCGGCCAGCTGCAACACCGAGTCCGCCGACGTGTAGAGGATGATGCAGCCCTCGTCGAGGTGCTGCCTCCCCAGCTCCTCGATGATCACCGTCCCGGAGGCCGCCCGGTTGCCGATGAAGCAGTGGCCGGTGTCCTGCTCGAGGCGCTTGGTCAGCTCCTCGGGAAAGCCCTCTGGAAAGGTGGCAAAGGCCTCCTCGGTGACCATCCCGGCGATCTCCCAGTGGCCGGTGGTGGAGTCCTTGCCGGCCGAAGCCTCGGCCATCCGCCCGAAGCCCATCGAGGGCTGGTCGGCGGGCGGGACGCCCGCTAGGGACGGGTGCAGGTTGCCCAGGCCGGCTGCCTGCAGGTTGGGCAGGTGCAACCCTCTCACCGCCTCGGCGACATGGCCCAGCGTGTCCGATCCCTGGTCTCCGTACCGGGAGGCGTCAGGTGCGGCCCCGGCGCCGCAGGAATCGATGACGATGATCGCCGCCCGCCGGATCTCCATGGCGCTCAGTATGGTCTGCGGGACGGACGCTGAGCAGGCCCAGGCCCGCCAGCACCATGAGGACCCCGAGCAGGGGCAGCGGCGTGAGGCGCTCTCCCAAAAGCGCCACCCCCAACAGACCGGCGGTGAGCGGCTCGGCCAGCGACAACGTGGCCGCCGAGGCAACGGGCACCCGCTGGAGGCCCTTCCCGAAGAGCACGTAGGCCAGGGCGGTGGCCACCACGCCGAGGTGGAGGATCATCAGCAGGCCGCGGGGTCGCAGCAGGGGACCGAGGTCGGCTGCCGCCAGCAGGGGGAGGAGCAGCAGGGCCGCCAAGCCGAAGACCACCGCCATGACGGCGGTGGGTGGCCGGCCCTCGAGGAGTTGCTTGGCGGCCACCGCGTAGACGGCGTAGGCGCCTCCGGCCCCCAAGGCCAGCAGCACCCCGGCGGGAGCACCAACGGGAACGCCGACGGGAACGCCGCCAGGAACGGTGGTTCCCTCGATCGCTCCCTGTTGGCCCTGCTGGGGCACGAGCAGCAGTGCAGTGCCGCCCACCGCCAAGACGGTGGCGAGGCCCCACCGCCCTCCCGGCCGCTCCCCCCGCACCGCAAATCCGAGCGCGCCGGCCAGGACGGGGGCGCTTCCGATGGCCACCACGGTCCCCACCGCCACCCCGCTCAGGCGGACGGCTCCGAAGAAGAGCGGCTGGTAGGCGGCGACGGCGACGGCGGCCAGGCTGGTGGGGGCGAGCGGATAGGAGCGTTCCCCCACCAGGGTGCCTTGAGCCCAGGCGAAGCCGAGCAGGGCGGCCCCCCCCACCGCGATGCGTGCCGCTCCCACCGCCGCCGGCGAGACCTCCGCCGGGCCCAGTGCTTGAGCCGTCCCGGTGGTGCCCCACAGCAAGGCGGCGGCCAGCACCAGCAGGTGAGGCCCGGGCGCTCGTTCGGTCGGGATGCTCAGATCACCCTCCCCCCAACCCCCTCCCGCAAGCGGGAGGGGGAGAAGGGCCTTATCCGAAGTACTCCTCGACCTCTTCGGTGGTGGGACGGCGTCTGAGGCCGTCGCCGTCGATCACCCAGCTGGGGGCCTGCTCGCCCTTCCGCACGAACCACAGGTGCTGTGCCTCCCGGTTGACCTGCTGCTTTCCCACGGCATATGAGACGGCCAGGTCCTCGCTGTCGAACTCGCCGATCACCTCGACCCGCGGGCCCGGCTGGCCCGCCTCGATCACCCGGAAGAGGTCCTCCGACGTCATCTCAGAGCGTCCCGAACAGGCGGTCGCCCATGTCTCCCAGCCCGGGGCGGATGTAGAAGCGGGTATCGAGCTCCCGGTCGAGGCCCGCTGCCACGATGGGCACGCTCGGGTGTTGTCTTCGCATCCGCTCCACGCCCTCGGGGGCGGCTACCACGCACAAGGCGATGATGTCGGTGCCCCCCTGGTCCTTCACCCGCTGCACGGCCCAGGAGAGCGATCCGCCGGTGGCCAGCATCGGCTCCAGCACCAGCACCTTGGCATCGGTGATGTCGGGGATCTTGTAGTAGTACTCCTGGGCCTCGGCGGTCTCCTCGTCGCGCTGCAGGCCGGCGAAGCCCACCCGCACGCCGGGCAGCATGTCCACCACCGCCTCGAGCAGCCCCAGGCCGGCTCGCAGCACCGCCACGGCCACGATGTCGCGCTCCAGGCGGTAGCCGGTGGTCGGCTCCAAGGGGGTCTCGATCGACTGCTCTGTGAGCTTGAAGTCGGAGGTGGCCTCCATGAGCAGGGTGTAGGTGAGGCGCCGGGTGGCGTTGCGGAAGTCCTCCGGTTCCGTGCGGGAGTCCCTGAGGATGGAGAGATAGTGGCGAGCCAGGGGGTGATCGACCACGGTCAGGTTCACCGGAGCCTCCTGGGGAGCGTCCTCGAAGGGTAGTGCAATCCCTCCCCCCTAGACTCGGCGCCGATGTTCGAGGCTCTCGCCGATCGCTTCGGCGGCATCTTCACCAAGCTGCGGGGCAAGGGACGCCTGGGCGAAGGCGACGTGGATGCCGCTCTCCGGGAGGTCCGCCTGGCTCTCCTCGAGGCCGACGTCAACGTGGGGGTGGTCAGGGACCTGCTGGCCCGCATCAAGGAGCGGGCGGTGGGTGCCGAGGTCCAGGGGAGCTTTACCCCAGGTCAGCAGGTGGTCAAGATCGTCCACCAGGAGCTGATCCGCACGCTGGGGGGGGAGGCCGCCCGGCTGGCGTCCACGCCAGAGGGCCCGCTCACCGTGCTCATGGTCGGCCTGCAGGGCTCGGGCAAGACCACCTCCGCCGCCAAGCTGGCCCATCTGCTGAAGGGCCAGGGGAAGCGGCCACTGCTGGTAGCCGCCGACCTACAGCGCCCGGCCGCGGTCGATCAGCTGGAGACGTTGGGGGAGCGGGCCGAGGTCCCCGTCTACGCCGATCGGCGGGGTAAGCCGGTGCGGGTGGTCAAGGAGGCCCTCAAGGAGGCGCGCCGGGCCGGCCACGACGTGGTCATCGTCGACACCTCGGGGCGGCTGCACGTCGACCGCCAGCTGATGGCCGAGCTGGCGGGGATGCGGAAGGTGGCCGATCCCGACGAGGTGCTGCTGGTGGTGGACGCCATGACCGGCCAGGACGCAGTCAACGTCGCCCGGTCCTTCCTGGAGGAGGCCGACCTGACCGGCATCGTCCTCTCCAAGCTGGACGGCGACGCTCGGGGTGGGGCGGCCATCTCGGCGCGGGAGGTCACCGGCCGGCCCATCAAGTTCGCCGGGGTGGGCGAGGGCCTGGGAGAGCTCGAGGTCTTTCACCCCGAGCGCATGGCTTCCCGCATCCTGGGGATGGGCGACGTACTGACGCTGATCGAGAAGGCAGAGCAAACCTGGGACGAGGAGTCGGCCCGGCAGATGGAGCAGAAGCTGCGCAGCGCCGCCTTCACCTTTGAGGACTTCCTGGACCAGTTCCAACAGCTGCGCAAGATGGGCCCCCTCAACCAGTTGCTTGGTATGCTGCCGGGCGCCGCCTCGATGCTGCGGGACGTTGAGGTCTCCGACCAGGACCTGGCCCGGGTGGAGGCCATCATCCGCTCCATGACGCCGGAAGAGCGCCGCGATCCCAAGATCATCAGGGGGAGCCGCAAGCGGCGCATCGCTGCCGGGTCGGGAACCGGTCCGCAGGAGGTCAACGCCCTGCTGAAGCAGTTCGGGGAGGCGCAGAAGATGATGAAGACGTTGGCCGCCGGCGGGACGCCCGATCTGGCCCTGGCAGGCCCCAGGAGAAAGAAGAGATGAGGAAGAGGTGATCGAATGGCAGTGAAGATCCGCTTGATGCGGATGGGAAAGAAGAAGCAGCCCACCTACCGGGTGGTGGTGGCCGACGGCCGCTCGCCGCGCGACGGCCGGTTCATCGAGCAGATCGGCCGCTACGACCCGCGCCAGCAACCCTCCCTGGTGGAGATCGACAACGACAAGGCTCTCTCATGGCTGCACAAGGGTGCCCAACCCACGGAGGCCACCCGCAAGCTGCTCGAGATCTCCGGGGCTTGGGCCCGCTTTGGCGTGGCCAGGGGAGACGTGCACGTGGTGGAGGGTCCGGGCGGGCAGGCCTCTTCCCCGCCGCCTTCCGGCGGGGCCACCAGCGCCGGTCAGGGTGAGGAGGACCGGGCATGAGCCGGGGGGAGATCACCGAGCGCGTCGTCTCCTACCTGGTGGGCCAGATCGTCGATCAGCCCGACAAGGTGGAGGTCGCCATGGTCGAGGAAGGGCCTGACGAGGTGCTGGCGGAAGTTCGCACCGCCAAGCCGGACATGGGGAGAGTCATCGGCCGCCGGGGCCGGGTGGCCAACGCCATCAGGAAGGTGGCCCAGGCTGCCGCCGATGAAGAGGGCCTCGAGGCCAAGGTCGAGTTCGTCGACTGATCGCTTGGTCGTCGCTCGCATCGGCCGTCCCCATGGGGTACATGGGGAGGTGACCGTCCTTGCCGCCCCCCACCATCCGGGGCGCTTCGTCGCCGGCGCCCGGCTGTGGACGGACGAGGCGCCTCCCCGCCGGTTGGTGGTCGAAGCCGTGCGCCCGCACCCCCGAGGGGGCTTGATCGTGCGCTTCGGAGGTGTTGAGGACCGGGATGCCGCCGAGGAGCTGCGCGGCTCGAGGCTGGCCATCGACCGCCAGGAGCGCCGGCCGCTGGAAGAGGGAGAGTTCTGGCCTGAGGACCTGCAGGGACTCGAGGTGCGTGCCCCTTCCGGCGAGAGCCTGGGCCAGGTGGCCGGGGTGGTGCTTGGCGAAGCGCAGGACCGCCTGGTCCTCGAGCTGGCGGGGGGAAACACCGCCGAGGTTCCCTTCGTCGAGGAGCTGGTGGTCGAGGTGCGGCCCCAGGACGGCTACCTGGTGGTGAGCCCGGTGGAGGGGCTGCTCACGCCCCCAGCTTGATCACCACTCCCTGCTCGGAGCCGTCCCGCGCCGAGTCCTCACCTACGAAGAGCTCGGCCGGCCCTTCGGGGCCTTCCTGGAGGGTCAAGGTGAACTGACCCCAGGTGTTCACCCAGTCGGCGGCAGTGGTGAACTCCTCGTGCTCGAGCTTCCCGTCCTGGCGGACCCGGGCGATGACGTTCGCCTCAAAGGTGCGGGCGTAGCCGTACACATCCATTGGGAAAGAGGCCCGTCCGCCTCGCGGAGCCAACACCACCACCAGGTCGGAGCTGGGGGGCGCCGGAGGCAGCTCGGAGCCGCCCGGCCGCAGGTCCACCACCACCCGGGCGGGGGAGCGAAGGGCGATGGCTCGAGCCAGGGCGGCCGACCCGAGATGCAGGTCGACGAACAGCTGTCCGTCCAGCGAGCGCACCACGAAGGCGCGGGTGGCCAGGGTGCCGTCGAAGGCGCTGTCGGCCACCGCCGTGGCGGCCACCAGGTCGGCCAATCGGAGCCGCACCACTCCCAGGTCCCGCAGGATCTCGGCTTCCACCAACCCGCCGGCGGTGGCCGGGGCACCGTCGGCTGTGGCCAGCTCGACGACCAAGCGCTCACAGCCCTCGTGTCCTGCCCACCGCAGCGCCGCCACGCGCCCGGCGTCTCCCCCCTCGTCGCCCAGCAGCCCGATGACCCCGTCCTCCACGAAGTCGGCCTCCTGCTCCAGGCAAGGGGCACCGGCACTCGTCCCGGTGGTCGACGTTTCCTCCGGCGCGGAGGTGGGCTGCGCAACCGTGGTGGCAGTCTCCGGTTCCCCGACGGCACAGGCGGCCAACAGGAAGAGGAGCAGGGAAGTTCTCACCGGGAGGAAGCGCATCCCCGACAGGGTAGCCAGAGGACCCCCTGGGCCTTCTTCTTCGGGGGGTGGCCATCGAATGAGATGACGTCACCAGGGGCTTGCCACCCCCCCAACCCCCGGGCCTCCAAGCGGGGGAGGGAGGAGAGCTCAGTACAGGCGGTCGGCCTTGGCGGCCAGCACGAAGTCGCTCTCGTGCAGGCCGTCGATCTTGTGCGTCCAGATCAGCAGGCGCACCTTTCCCCAGGACAGGTAGATGTCGGGGTGGTGACCCTGCTCCTCCGCCAGCTCGCCCACCCGGTTGGTAAAGGCCAGCGCCCCGCGGAAGTCCTTGAACCGGTACTCCTTCTCCAGGTGATGCTGATCCACCACCCGCCAGCCCTCGTCGAGCCGGGCGCTCAACTCCTCCAAGTCGTCGCCCTCAAGCGGAGGGACGCCGCCCCGGCAGGGGATGCACTCCTGGTCGGCCAGCTCGCTCACCGTTCGGCCGCCACAGTCGTCCGGCTCCCCAGTCGCTCGATCAGATCGACCACCCGGTTGGAGTACCCCCATTCGTTGTCGTACCAGGCGACGACCTTGACCAGGTTTCCTCCTAGAACTCGTGTTGAGAGGGCGTCGAAGATGCTCGAGTGGGGGTTGCCGATGATGTCGCTGGAGACCAAGGGGGCTTCCGAGTACTGGACGATGTCCGCCATGGGCCCGGTCGCAGCCCGGCGTACCGCCTCATTGACCTCCTCCACGGTGACCTCCCGCTCCAGCTCGGCCACCAGGTCGACGGTGGAACCGTCCGGCACGGGTACCCTCATGGCCATGCCGTCCAGCTTCCCCTGGAGCTGGGGGAGCACCTCCCCGACGGCCTTGGCGGCGCCGGTGGTGGTGGGGATGATGTTCTGCGTGGCCGCCCGGCTGCGGCGCAGCTCCTTGTGGGGCACGTCGGCCAGCCGCTGGTCGTTGGTGTATGCGTGCACGGTGGTCATCACCCCCCGCCGCACGCCGAAGGAGTCGTCGAGGATCTTGGCGATGGGCGCCAGGCAGTTGGTGGTGCAGGAGGCGTTGGAGACCAGCCGATCGGCGTCGTCGATCTCGTCGTCGTTCACCCCCAGCACCACCGTCTCGTCCACGGGGTCCTTGGAGGGGACGGTGAGGATCACTCGCTCCGCCCCCGCCTCCAGGTGCTTCTCCAGCGAGGCTCGGTCCCTGAAGACCCCGGTGGCCTCCACGGCGACCTGCACCCCCAGCTCCTTCCAGGGCAGATCGGCCGGGTCGCGCACGGTGAGCAGGCGCACCTCCTGGCCGCCGGCCCGCAGCACGTCACCGTCGAGCTGCAAGGCACCAGGGAAGGGCCCCATCACCGAGTCGTACTGCAGGAGGTAGGCAAGCGTCTCGGCGTCCCCCAGGTCGTTGATGGCCGCCACCTTCACGCCCGAGTCTCGCTGCACGATCACCCGGAAGATGGACCGGCCGATGCGCCCGAAGCCGTTGATGCCCACCCGTACCGTCATGCCCGCACCTCCTGCTCGGATCGCTCGAAGGCGGCCAGCATCTTGATCAGCTCCACCACCCGGGCCGCGTAGCCCCAGCCGTTGTCGAACCAGATGATGACCTTGGCCATGGTGCCGTCGATGACCATGGTGGCCAGCCCGTCGAAGATGGCCGAGTGGGGGTTGCCGATCACGTCGCTCGACACCAGCGGGTCGTCCGAGTACTCGACGATGTTGGGGAAGCGGGACTCGGCCGCCGACCGCACCACCTCGTTCACCCGGGTCTCGTTCACCGGACGGCGAAGGAGGACCACCAAGTCCACCGTCGACCCGTCGGGCACCGGGACGTTGAGGGCCATCCCGGAGATCTTGCCGCGAAGCTCGGGGAGGACGTGCTCGATGATCTCGGAGGAGTTTGTCTCGCTGGGAATGATGTTCTGAGGCGCCGACCGGCTGCTGCGCAGTGCCTCGGCCGGCACGTCGGCCAGGCGCTGCTCATTGGTGAAGGCGTGCACGGTGGTGAAGAAGGCCCGCTCAACGCCGTAGGCATCGTCGAGGATTTTGAGGATGGGGGCCACCGCATTGGACGTGTTGGAGCCGAGCGAGACCATCCGGTCGCCGGCGCCGAGGACGTGGTCGTTCACTCCCATCACCAGGACGTCCATGTCGTCGAGCTTCTCGGGAGTGTGAGCGAGGATCACCCGCCGTGCCCCGGCGTCCAGGTGCTTCTGGCACCAGGCCGCACTCTTGTACTTTCCGCCGGTGGCCTCCACCACGATGTCCACGCCCAGCTCGCCCCAATCGACGCCCCCGGGCTGGCCGGCCTTGATCACCGGGATGGGATGGCCCCGCACGTAGAGGGTGCTGTCCACCAGGCGTACCGGGTCGGGAAAGCGCCGGTGGATGGTGTCGTACCGGAGTAGATAGGTGAGCCCTTCGGGGTCGGCGGTGTCGACGATGGCCTCCACCTGGATGTCCTGATGAGGTTGGAGCAGGCGGAAGACGTTGCGCCCGATCCGCCCGAAGCCCATGAGCCCCACTCGGGTCTTTTGGTCGGTGATGGTCGGCTCCTGATTCGCTCCGGTTCACAGTAGTGACGGGTGGCATCAGAAGGTGGAGGTCCGAGGCTAGAACCACACCAGCGATCGGAGGAGGTCCACCATGTTTCGACGTCTGGTAGGTGCCGCGCGCGGCAAGCGGCTGGCGGCGGCCCTCGCTGCGCTGGTCTTGCTGGGGGCCGCCTGGTTCGCCGCCGGGATGCTGGTGGGTGCTCTCACGGCGCCACCCGGCCGGGGCTTGACGGTCGTGCTGGTGCTGCTGGTCGTGACCGGGCTGCTGGCGCTGCTGACCGTTCGCCTGACCGCTCCTCGGATTGCCGGGCGGCTCGTCCTGGAGATCGACCTGCAACGCGGCCTGGCCGAGCAGTTGCCCGACCACCCTCTGGCCAAGGTGGCGCTGGGTCGCCGGCCACTTCTGTGGGAGCTGGTGGAGACGTTGGGGTGGGCGGCCGGAGACCGCAGGGTGGTGGGCCTGGTGGCCAGGCTGGGCGGGGAGAGCCTCGGCCTTGCTCAGGCGCAGGAGCTGCGGGACGCCATCCACTCCTTCCGGGACTCCGGCAAGCCGGCCTTCGCCTTCGCCGAGACCTTCGGCGAGGGCGGTCCCGGGAACGCGTCCTACTACCTGGCCGCCGCCTTCGAGCAGGTCTACTTGCAACCCTCCGGTGACCTGGGCCTCACCGGCCTGATCTACGAGCAGCCCTTCCTGCGGGGCGTCCTCGACAGGCTGGGCATCACTCCCCGCCTGGATCACCGCCAGGAGTACAAGACGGCCATGTACCTGCTCACCGAGCGGCAGTACACGGAGCCGCACCGGGAGTCGATCACCCAGGTGATGGAGAGCCAGTTCGACCAGATGCTGAGCGGCATCGCCCGGGACCGCGGCCTCGAGGAGGACGAGTTGCGCCGCCTGGTCGACGACGGTCCGCTGCTGGGGCGGGAGGCGCTTGAGGCCGGCCTGGTCGACCACCTGGGCTATCGCGACCAGGTGTACCGGCAGGTCCGGGAACGGGCGGGCACTGAGGAGGTGCTGTACCTCTCCAAATACCGGCAGCGGGCCCGCCGCGCCCACCGCAAGGGCCGCACCGTGGCCCTCGTCCACGGGGTGGGGGCGGTGCGTCGCGGCAGGAGCGGCTTCGACCCCCGGCTGGGTGGTCCGACAATGGGGTCCGACACCGTCACCGCCGCCCTCCGCTCCGCCATCGACGATCCCAAGGTGGAGGCCATCCTGTTCCGGGTGGACAGCCCGGGCGGCTCCTACGTGGCCTCCGACGCCATCTGGCGGGAGACGCTGCGCGCACGGGAGGCAGGCAAGCCGGTGGTGGTCTGGATGGGCAACCTGGCCGGCTCGGGCGGCTACTTCGTGGCCATGGCCGCCGACCACATCATCGCCGAGCCGGCCACCCTCACCGGATCGATCGGCGTGGTGGGAGGCAAGCTGGTGACCACGGGGCTCTGGGAGAGGGTGGGCCTGGCCTGGGACGAGGTGCACGCCGGAGACCACGCCACCATGTGGAGCAGCCAAAGGGACTACAGCCCTGGCGAGTGGACCCGCCTACAAGCCTCCCTCGACCGCATATACGACGACTTCATCGACAAGGTGGCGCAGGGGAGGGAGCTGGCCAGGGAGTGGGTGCTGGAGATCGCCAAGGGCCGCGTCTGGAGTGGCGAAGACGCCCTGCAGCTGGGCCTGGTGGACGAGCTGGGCGGGATGGAGGCTGCCTTGAGAGCCGCCCGGGAGGCGGCCGCCATCCCTGAGAGGGAGCCCGTGCGGCTCCGGCCCTACCCGCCCCGGAAGCCGCCATGGAAAAGGATGATGGAGCGCCCGGAGAGCAGCGAGGAAGAGGGCGTGTGGGAAGGGACCTGGCGCTCGCTGGCCCCCGCCTTCGAACTGCTGGGGGGTTTGACGGGTGGTGAGCAGCGGGTCTTGAGCATGTGGTAGGTGGAGAGAGCTCTGGTCTCCCTCAGGGCGGGTGGAACCGACGCCGCTGGGGTGGGCTGCCCGGGTCGATGCGGTAGCCCATGCCGTGCACCACCACATGGTGGTGGAACCAGCACAAGGTGGTGAGGTTGTCGGGGTGGTGCGAGCCGCTCTCGGAGCGGGGCCTGATGTGGTGGGGCT